>NZ_JAVJNP010000168.1:0-15462 GCF_040217205.1 Coleofasciculus sp. A1-SPW-01
ATCTTGTCTGCACACAGAGGCTTAGGGAAAGCCCAGCCAGTGAAGTGTGAAGCTCTATCAGGTAGAAAAAGCGTACAGCTATCTCTATTTTGATCGAGAAGCTCCCGTTATAGCGCAAGCTTAACGGGAGAGAACGTCACCTGATAATCCCTTGAGTCAGATTTGCCTCTTGCAGGTTAGCATTACTTAAATCTGCCCCTCTGAGATTCGCCTCTGTGAGTTCAGCTTGACTGAGGTTTGTCTCCTTTAGGGAAACACCAGTTAGGTTAACATGGCTGAGATTTGCCTGACTGAGTTCTACACCGTTTAGAATAGTTTGGTTGAAGTTCGCGCCTTTCAGGATTGCTCCGGTTAAATCGACTCGATTTAGGTATGCTCCACTGAGATTAGCATCACTTAAATCAATCTCGCTTAAGATTTCCCACTGCAAACAAATCCCACTTAAATTTGCTCTTGAGAACGCCCGATGTCCGGCTTCGTAACGGTTGAGGAATTCCTTGGCTAATCGGATACTGTACTGAGTTAAGGCTGATTCGGTTTGAGTGGCGGCGTGTTTTTCTAGGAGAGAATAGGCAGTTTGGTGAATCTCCCACACTTCATCATCTAAAGCTTGAATAAGTATCGCTATGCCCTTTTGCCGATAATTCAGGGCGTTATGGAGGGCGGCAATTTTGGCATTCAGGGATAGGGGAGAGGATGAGGGTGTCTGATTCAACTGCTGTTTTACGGCTTCAATTCCGCCTAATACAGCGTCTCCTCTGGAGATTGAACCGCCCAAAACCACATCAGTGGCTTGAGGTTGATCTGGATAAGCTGTCATAGATAACAAAATAAGGGCACGATACTACCGTACCCTTTTTATGCTGTTCAGGGTTCATTGCTATTAACAATTAGCCCTAAACATCTATACTAATAGACAATGTATGTCAAGAGTTCCGACTCTAGTCAATCGCATCCGCCGTATCTTCTAATGCTCGCTGCGCTGATTTACTGGCTTTACTTGCTTTGTCTTGCACGACATCGGCTGTATCTTCTGCGGCGCGTTTCGTCTTTTTGGCTATATTTTCACCCGTCTCTTGTACCTTGTCTTTCGTGTCTTCGGCGGAACGTTTGGTAGACTTAGCTACATCTTCAGCAACATCTTCAGTTTTTTCCTTTGCCTCTTTTGCCGAACGCTTGGCAGACTTGCTGACATCTTCAGCCGCATCCGTTGTATTATCTTTGAGATTTTCAACACCCCTCTGAGTTCCCTTATTTACACCCTCGGTGAAATCAGTGGCTGACTCTTTCACATCTTTGCCGAGCCGCTCAACTCGTTTATTCAGCGGCGCTCCTTCTTGATAATTCTCGATAAACTTTTCAGGAGTATCCGCCTTCTTCTCTAGATTTTTCTCTGCGTTTTTAATTAATTTGTCCGCATTATCCTTTGCCTGACGAGACGTTTTCGGAGAATCAATCCCCTGATAGTCCTTCGTTCCGCCTGTAGGCGTGAGAACTTCAGTAACATTTTTGGTCACATCGTCAGCCGTCTTCGCTGATACTCCACTATTGCATCCTGTACTGATGAATACAAAGATACTCGCTAAAGCCACGGTTAATAATTGAGTAAACCGTTTATTTTTTAGCCAATCTATCATTCTGCTCATAAAAAAAATCTCCTTAGTTTTATTGTCAGTGAATTATCCTAAGTCTCAAGCAGTCACCGTTCTCAACTTAATCAAGCTAATTCGGGTTGCTCTACCGAGTTGCTTGATACGTTGAGCCTACGGCTGACATCAGGATTTAGAGACATATTGTTGTCAGTGTAACTGTCTCCCCCCTTCTTGTAGGGGTTATTCGCACCTCCAGCTTGAACCGGAGGATTTTCTGGACGCCCACTGTCTACCGTTGTACTACTACACGCCGTACCAATCAGTAGCATCACACAGACTAAAGCCAGTGTTAATATCTGTCGCCCAATCTCAGTCAGTCGTTTCACACTATACTCCTAAGCGATATGCACCTCACGATTGCCTAGCTTATCACTATCCAGGCGATCGCTATCTCTAGCCAAGGTGACATTCTACTTTATCCTGGAAGCGGCTCGTCTCTAACTGAAGACAGAGAAAAATCATTTGCAGTCTTCAGGAGCTTCTCTTCTTCCCTGCACCTAGAGTACCTCTACACCTCTGCATCCCTGCATCCCATCTGAACCGAAAACGTCTCGATCTACTGATTTTCGGGTTTCTCTTCCAAATTGACATAATCCCGAAGCTGAGAAAACACTCGGTAAGCATCTAGCTGAAATTCTGAACTTGCCGCATTATCCATTTTGATCAGATTATATTGAACATTTTCCGTATGAATGGCAAAGGTAATTTTAAACACTTCAAAAAATGTAATCACCCAACGACAGTCCTCTTCCGCATAATTGGTGTAATATTGAATTAATTTAGCAATGCAAGTTTCTAGATGATTACGCGAGTTCGGACAAATCATAATAATTTTCAGCAAGAGCATCGCTAAGGTTAAGTGATGACCTTGAGACATGAGCAGAATAAACAGGGGTGACGGCTCATCCTGATTTTCAGTAGTCAAATACTCAATTAAGCGGTTACAGGTTCTCAGTAGTAATGCCGCCTCTATGGTTGTATCGTGGTAATCTTTGTAGAGATCATTTAATTTCTCAGTTAAGGTTTGATTTAAGGATTTAACTAACTCTTTCTTTTTAACGGAAAATATAAGATAGTTGTGCAAGCTTTTTTTGAATCTCTTATAATTTGAATCTTTGGTTTGTTCTAAAAATATATTAGCGACATTTTTATAGTTAAACATTCCATGCTTAACTACAATTTTTTTAATTAGATCAACAACTTTATCCCCTAAACCTGTAGGATTATTGTAAATAGGTTCCCGACAAATTGCGGATTTAGAGTGCGCCGTATACATTGCCAAATCAAACTTGAACTGATCTTTGAGTTTTTTTGACAAGATTCTCGCCGCTTCACGTTGCTCCACGGGGTTGTTCAGATTTGTATACTGGGGAACGAGTAGATAAGAGATATAACGGTTACTCCAATGACCTGGATCTGAAGTTACTTGTTGAGTAATAAATAATTGAAGTTCGTGATAGTCTTGACTGTTAATGAAATTTAACAGCCATGCTCTTTGACGGCTTAATGTTGGCGATAATGTTTTTCGCGTCAGTTTTACATCAGAAAATAGGGATACTAAGTCTTGGCTAGCCGTAAAATTCCTTGAGGTGTACCAATTATTAATAACAATATAACAGGAACGTTTAAGGGTATTTATAAATTCTTTTTCATCGTTAGCAAAAAGTATTTCTGATAAAGCTTGAATCGCTTCCGGATTACCTTCTGATGCATTATAGTCAATAAATAACAATTTAAATTCTTGCAAAACGGTTTCTGGCGGTTGTTGTTTAACCGTATCTAGCAAAAATTGATAGATAACATCCTGTGCCTGCTGAAGAGGGAATCCTAGCTGGTTGGATTGAGTACGAGACTCAGTATGACGAGTATCTAAGATAACTTCCCTGATCATGGAAATCCAAGAGGACGCTTACGCCCTTACTGAAGGTCTAATAGTAGCAAGTTGATGACACCCTGCGTCAAGGCTACCGCTCATCGACGTGTTCAGCTTGACGACCTCACAATTGATATTGACATAAATTCATCATATATATTTTCGGGAAAATATATAGGGGTTGCTGAATAAGCGTTATGGTGAGGTGAGGGAACAGGGAACGGGGAACGGGGAACAGTAAAGAATGTCCTCAATACTGTTCGGTTAAGGGGAGCGGGGGAAGCAGGGGGAGCGGGGGAAGCAGGGGGAGAATAATGCTTAAGTCAGCGATGCGAACGTTTATAGCGCTAAAGCGCTTACTACATACAAACCTTTAAGACTGATCCGACTCAGATTTCATCCGGTTAATTTCCCGTTGTAATTCTTCGAGTTGACGCTGTAATCGTTGGGCTTCCTGGTTTTGAGCCGCTTGGGATGGCACATTGACTGAGCCTTCGTCGGTTACTCGTTGATAATTGCCCTGACGAATTTGACGATATTCTTCTGATTTGACCCAATCTCGCAGATAGCGCAAGCGTTCAACCGGAAAAGGATGGGTAAGAAACGAACCATTCCCACCGTTGTATAATAAAAACTTATAAACTTGATTAAGACTATCTTGGTCAAGGTCTTGAAATCGGTCGGATTGGCGGATAAATTCATCAAGGCTGCACTCATGACCATAAGCATGAGAACCTCCCGATAGTTTCATCATTGTTTTCATGACGATATTAATATCATCGATGACCAATAAAGCCGCCCGATCTGACGATAACTCCGCTTTCCGCCGCCATTCATAAAAGGCAAAGAGTAAACCACTGGTGACAATATTGCCGATACCAAAAGTTAAATCTCCCAGAAATGCCGCCGCACCCATCGCCCAGATTCCCATCTGAATTAAAATCGTGTGACCGCATTTGATATGTCCCAGTTCATGTGCTAACACGGTGCGAATTTCGACTTCAGTGAGTAAGTCTAATAATCCTGTATTTAATACGATATAGGGATGATCCTGTCCCAAGGCATAACTATTCACTTGCGGGTTTTGACTGACAAATAGGGTGGGTTCGGGATGGATATCTAAATCCCGTACACATTCGCGAAATAAGCTGTAAATCGTGGAATATTGGCGCGGTCCCACTTGGATACTGTTGCCCATCAGATAGACGAATTGGGGGCGTTCGTAGATAAATTCGACGAATTTGCGGGCAGCTAGGTTAAATCCAGGAACACTCCGTAGGGCATCCTCAGCTTGTTGGTCAAGGGGGTGTCGGAAGGCGTCGCTAGAAATTCCAGGATAGGTGGGCATAGGGAAGTTGAGGCTGAAACGTGAAAGTAGGTCTTTCTATCCTAGCGATTTGGAACTCCTCTGTAAGATCCCCGACTTCTCGAAGAAGTCGGGGATCTGTTAACCTCTAGTTTTGGCTGACCAAACGCGAGTGGGTAATCCCCAAATGTAAATAAAGCCTTCAGCGGCTTTGTGGTCAAACTGATCTTCGGAGGTATAGGTTGCCAGTTCTGGGGTATAGAGGGAATTGCTAGACGCTCGTCCGACAATCGTGGCATTCCCTTTAAAGAATTTCACCCGCACGCTTCCGGAGACTTGCTCCTGAGTTTGCTGAATGAACGCATCTAGAGCATCTTTTAGGGGAGAGTACCATAACCCTTGGTAAATAAGCTGGCTATAGGTGTCTTCAATCCCTCGCTTGTACTGGCTGACATCAGAGGTTAACGTGAGGCTTTCTAAGTCGCGATGGGCATGGATTAAGGTTAACAGAGCCGGGACTTCATAAATCTCTCTGGATTTAATCCCGACAACCCGATTTTCAATCATATCAATCCGCCCCACCCCATGATTTCCGGCGACTTGGTTAAGCTGAGTAATCAGGGCTATGGGGTCAAGGGCTTGACCATTCAGCGAGATCGGAATTCCTCGCTCAAAGCCAATATCCACGTATTCTGGATCATTGGGAGTATCCGCGATCGCTTTGGTCATCAGATAGATTTCTTCGGGCGGTTCAGCCATGGGATCTTCGAGAATCCCCGCCTCAATACTACGACCCAACAAATTACGGTCAATACTGTAGGGGGAAGACTTTTTCACGGGAGAGGGAATCCCGAACCTTTCCCCATACGCGATCGTATCTTCCCGACTCAATCCCCACTCCCTCGCGGGTGCGAGAACTTTCAAGTTGGGGTCGAGCGCCGTAATCGACACATCAAACCGCACCTGGTCATTCCCTTTACCTGTGCAACCGTGAGCCACGGCATCTGCACCATACTTGTGGGCAGCTTCGACCAATAATTTAGCAATCAGCGGACGCGCTAGCGCCGTGGACAAGGGATAGCGATTTTCATACAGCGCATTTGCCTGAATCGCGGGAAAGGCATAATCGGTGACAAACCGTTCAGTCGCGTCCGCCACCAGAGACTCGGCTGCGCCCGATGTCAAGGCTTTTTCTTTGATCGGTTCTAACTCATCACCTTGACCTAAATCGGCGGCTAGCGTGATCACCTCCTTCACACCCCATTCCTCTTTGAGATAAGGAATGCAGACGGAAGTATCGACGCCACCTGAGTAGGCTAGTACAACTTTTTCAGCACGACCCATGAATTTCTCACCCTGGGAAACAACCAGGACATCATTGTGACAGATCCCGTCTCTAAATCAAAGATTATGAGACGCACCATGGCGTGTCTATTCATTCGAGGAAGCATGACCGAAAAATAGGGGGAGTTTGAGGGGGTGGAACGCAAGCCCCTGTCATTACTATGCACGGGGATAAGTTTCACCCCCTCAAATAAACAATTGAGCGACAGCGAATCATTGCAGATGCAGCTTGGGGCGAATTGAAACAGAAGGTTAAAGTTGTGGCTGCCAAGTCAGGCGTTCTGGTTCATGAAATCAATCCTAAGTACACATCGCAAGAATGCAGTTGTTGCGGCTATGTCAGTCCGACCAACCGAGACAAAGAGAAATTCCTCTGTGAGTCTTGTGGTTGGGTGGCTGACGCGGACGTGGATGCAGCCGCTGTGATCAGACAGCGGGGATTAACTGAACTTGGAATTAATATTCCACTACCCGTAGTCCACGGGAAAGTTACGCTCAAGGAGCCTGTAAAAGACAGGGGAAATCATCTGGGTTGCCAGATGAGCCTGAGAACCCTCGGATGGAATGGGTTCAACTCAGCCTATTCGAGTGGAGGGGAGAGTGAGTAATTACTCTTCAGAATCCCCCGCATTCTATGCGCGGGGAGTCGTCAAGGCTTAACATAGAACGTCCATGTTAAGGGTTGATCAAAATCAACGCCGGATTCTCCGTCTGTCGCTATCATGGAATTCACTTCTAAGACAGACTGATTGGATGAGCTAGCCACACCCACACGCTTACTTAGTGCAGGATGAATGGAAATACCTGCTGTAGGGTGAAGCGCTAGCGCCGTTTGGTCTGCTAGGAAGGACATATCGAACCGAACCAGTGCAACGGTGTCAGATTGATTTATTAGGGTAGCATCTGGGCAACTATTCACAGGCAAGCCTGGTCGGTGATGTAAACCGATGTTACCGTCAACCATGACCAATTGGTCAGCTATTTATCCCTATACCCCTCATATCCTGCTTGTCTGGCTGGGGGTTTTTGCCTTAGTCGCCCTACTCACTGGGTTAATCTCCATTGGGATACGTCAGTCCCTCTCACATTTATGTCAACGGTCTAAAGCCTTGACAAATTCCCTTAACTCTGATTCAGAGTTGCGTGCCTTATTTGAGGCGATGACGGAACTAATTTTCGTCAAAGATCGCCAAGGACGTTATCTGAAAATTGTCTCAGCAAATCCAGACTTGTTAGGTCAACCGGTTGAAGCGATGCTGGGCAAAACGGAGTATGATCTTTTGGCGCGATCGCAGGCGGATCAGTTTGTCGGGTATATTCGCCAAGCCTTAGACAGCCAACAGACGGTTCAGGTTGAGTATCGTCTCACCTTGGCTGATCGAACGGTTTGGTTTGCAGCCAGTATTTCACCCATCTCAAAAGACTCTGTTCTCTGGGTGGCGCGGGATATTACCGAGCATAAACAAACCCTAGAAGCCTTGCGAGCCAGTGAAGCACAGTATCGAGATTTAGTCGAAACCCCCAATTGCATTATTTTACGGTGGGATGTTCAGGGAAAAATTAAATTCATTAATCGTTATGGTCAGACCTTTTTTGGCTACGATGACGATCAACTCCTAAATTGTTCCCTAGTCGGAACTCTCGTCCCGAATACGCCGCGATCGCAACGGATGCTGTCTATCTTGATTCGAGCCATCCGCAAACGTCCAGAACGCTATCGGATCAGAACCGTAGAAACCATTCATAAGACTGGCAAAACGGTTTGGGTGACGTGGGCAAATAAACCAATTTTCAATGAGGAGGGTGAATTAATTGAAGTTCTCTCAATTGGCACGGATGTGACAGAACGCAAGCAAGCTGAAGCCGCCTTGAGAGAAAAAGAGGAATATTTACGATTAGTTATCGATAATATCCCGCAACAAGTCTTTTGGAAAGATATCAATTTAGTCTTTCTCGGTTGCAATAAAAAGTGGGCAAAGACAGCCGGGTTAGACAATCCAGAGGTTGTGGTGGGTAAAACAGACTATGATTTACTGCCTAGTCGAGACATTGCTGAACTCTACCGCCAGCAAGATGCGCGGGTGATTAGCCGGAATCAAGCCGAATTTCATGTTGTCGAAACCAAACAAAAACCCCCCGTTGATGGACAAACGGTTTGGCTGGATGTGAGTAAAATTCCCATCCATGATCCCCAAGGTAACGTTGTTGGCGTTTTAGGGGTATTAGAAGATATCACCCAGCGTATTCAAGTTGAGAAGCAGCGCCTGCAAGCGGAAGCAGACTTGCGGGCGGAACAGGAAAAGTCGGAACGCCTGTTATTAAACATTTTGCCAGAGGCGATCGCCCAGCAGTTGAAACAAAATCACAGTACCTTAGGCAAGTACCATGGGGAAGCCCTAATCGCTGAGCAATTCGACGATGTGACGATTTTGTTTGCGGATATTGTTGGGTTTACACCCCTATCAAGCCGAATGCCACCGACGGAATTGGTTCAATTACTCGGAACCATTATCTCCACGTTTGATTTGCTGTCTGAGGAGTATGGGTTGGAGAAGATTAAAACCATTGGTGATGCTTATATGGTTGCCTGTGGTCTACCTTTACCCCGATTCGATCATACTGAAGCGATCGCGGATATGGCATTAGAGATGCAACGGGTGATTACTCAATTTCGCATGGATACCGGAGAAGCGTTTCAACTGCGGATTGGCATTAATACCGGACCGGTGATCGCTGGAGTCATCGGGATGAAAAAGTTTATTTACGATCTGTGGGGAGATACGGTAAATGTCGCCTCGCGGATGGAATCTCAAGGAACTTCTGGGGGAATTCAAGTCACTCAGGCAACTTACGAACGGTTAAAGGATCAATATGTGTTGGAAAAACGCGGGATTATTGAGGTGAAGGGAAAAGGAGAAATGCTTACCTATTGGCTAACAGGAAAAGCATGAAATAGTTTTGACCCTTCACTGCGGAAAGAGAGCATGGCGTGTGAGTATGTAGGGGCGGGTTTAGGAACATTCTTTTCGCTATTGGTAGTAACGTTTGTGCAGAACCCGCCCTGACTGAGGGTTGATCCCTAGCTGCGCTCAAGAAAACCGGGTTTTTAGGGGCGGGTTTCACTATTATCGTTCTTCCCTGTTCCCCAGAAGATGCCCTCTAGGGGTATTGCGAATTATTACAAAAACTTGTTGGATTTAATTGGGTATAGTATGAAAACCGCCAAAGGTAATCAATGAGGAAACCACTATTCATTTTCGCGAGTCTGATGGTCTTGACAACTGGGACGCTAGTTGGCTGTTCCCAGAGTCCAACCATCAGCGAGACTCAGACACAAACAGAAACTCAGAATGCAACTCAGGCAAGTCAAGGGAGTGGAACCCTGGAAATCCGGGCGAATGGAGAGGATTTTGTCCGCCAAGGTTTTATATCAAAAGATGGATGGCAAATTGCCTTTGACCATGTTTATGTCAACTTAGCCGATATCACCGCTTATCAAAGTGACCCGCCGTTCAATGCTGAAGCGGGTAGTAAAGTGCAAGCGAAAGAAAAAGTGGTTCTTGATAAAACCCACACCGTTGATTTAGCCGCAGGTGGGGAAGATGCCGAACCTATTCTCGTGGAAGACGTTGCCGATGCCCCTGCCGGACAATATAATGCCCTATCTTGGAAAATGGTCAAAGCCGAGGAGGGACCAGCTGAAGGTCAAACCTTGGTGATGATGGGGACAGCCGAGAAAGAGGGGCAAACCATTGACTTTACTATTGCCCTGAATCAGCCCTTAGAATTTGTCTGTGGGGAATTTGTCGGTGACGAACGTAAGGGAATTCTCGCTCAAGGGGATACCGCAGACTTGGAAGCCACATTCCACTTTGATCACCTCTTTGGTGATGCAGGCGCACCCGCTGATGATGAGATTAATACTGGTGCGTTGGGGTTTGAACCGCTAGCGACTCTAGCCAACGATGGCACACTAGAGTTAGACCAACAGCAGCTAAAGTCAGAACTCTCTCCAGAAGAATACCAGAAACTTCAGGAAATTCTTCCCAGTTTAGGTCACGTTGGTGAGGGTCACTGTGAAGAAATCCAAACTGTTGCCAACGAATCGAGTTAAATTGGTCATTGGTTATTTGTCTTATGTCATTTGGCGATAAGGAAAATTATAACCAATGATAAAGAGTAGTTATGGTTACCAACTGGGTTTCAATCGTTTCTATGACATTAAGAAAATGTGAGCGATGAAGAGGAAATTTTTAGTCCCCCTTATCCTAATGTTAGTCATGAGCTGGTCAGCTAAAGCGACGGCTCATGGTGCCAAGATTAACTATGAAACTACCCAGGCGATTAAAATTGATGCGGCTTTTGATAACGGCGACCCCATGTCCAATGCCCAAGTTACGGTTTACTCTCCCCAAGATCCTTCTACTCCTTGGTTGCAAGGAACCACCGACGAAAAGGGTAGCTTTGTCTTTGCTCCCGATCGCTCACAACCGGGAGAATGGGCAGTTCAGGTTCGCCAAGCGGGTCACGGAGATTTGATTACTATTTCTATGGGTGAGGATCAATCAGCAACAGAGAACACCGCCGATAGTCAAGTGATGAGTATTCAATCCAAGAGTGGCTCTTTCACACCTGTTCAAATTGTGGTGATGGCAATTGCGGTAATCTGGGGTTTTGTCGGTACAGCACTCTATTTTTCCCAAGGGACAAAACAGGCTAAGTAGGTGGTCACAATTAGGTTAGAATTGTTCATTGTTCATTGTCAAAAAAAATCAACAATTAGATCAGGGCGGGTTTTGAACAAATGTTATCATCAATCATGAAACGTAAGTCCATAAACCCGCCCCTAAAAGTCAGGCTGGGTTTTGAATAAATGTTATCATCAATCGTGAAACGTAAGTCCATAAACCTGCCCCTAAAAGTCAGGCTGGGTTTTGAATAAATGTTATCATCAATTGTGAAACGCAAGTCCATAAACCCGTCCCGATAAACCCGGTTCTATCGAGGGTTGTGAAGGGTCACGCGCCCTGCCCTCTTGCCGAAGTGAAGGGTCAAAACTACACAAAAATTATGCATATTCCTGATGGCATCCTGCCTGCTTCTGTCTGTATCACAGGTTACGCAGCGACAGGAGGTTTCACTTGGTACTCCCTGCGCCAAATTAACCGAGATCCGAATCCCCAAGAGAGTATTCCCAAAGCATCTCTACTCACAGCCGCCTTTTTTGTCGCCTCTTGGATTCACATTCCCATCCCACCAACAAGTGTTCATTTGATTCTGAATGGGTTGTTAGGCACAATGTTGGGATATTATGCGTTTCCAGCCATTCTCATCGGTTTATTCTTTCAAGCCGTGATGTTTCAGCATGGTGGTTTATCCACGCTAGGAGTAAACGCCACGATGTTTGGCGTACCGGCACTTTTGGCGTATCACCTATTTCAATTGCGCTTACTATTCGATAAGGATAATCGAGTGGTGACGGGTATCTTTGCCTTTATCGGAGGTGCGGGAGGTTTGGGGATAGCAACTCTGCTATTTTTCGCTTTAGTGATTACTAATATTCCCGCAACTATAGATGCATCAGCCGAAAAAATGGCAATTTACGGATTGGTATTGGCTCATATCCCACTCATGGTAATTGAGGGTGCGTTTACGACAGCCGTGGCTCTGTTTTTGAAGCAAGTCAAACCTGAATTGTTGGAGAGTTGATGAAACACGGACTGGATTTTTATGCCAATTTTAACTCTCCGATTCATCGTTGGGAATCCCGTTGTAAACTGATTGGCTTATTTAGCTTAATTTTTGCATTTTCATTTGTTGAACAGTTAAGTTTACTTCCAGGGATGATCGTCGTGACACTGGTGTATTATTACCTCTCCAGATTACCCTTCTCGTTTTTGCGATCGCGGCTGCGCTACCCCGGTTTTTTTTTGCTGGCGATTACTCTACTTTTACCGTTTAGCGTGGGTAGTACGGTAATTGTTCAGATAGGTATTTTGAGTCTATATCAAGAAGGAATCGTGGCGCTAGCGCTGATTGCGACTCGATTTTTATGTATTCTCACCGTGAGTTTAATTCTCTTTGGTACAGCCCCGTTTTTGAGTACCGTCAAAGCCATGCGATCCCTGGGACTTCCGGCGGTATTAGCGGATATGACTCTATTGACGTACCGCTATATCGAACAGTTTGGTGAAGATTTAACCAAAATGAAACGAGCGATGCAATTGCGGGGATTTCGGGCGACTCGTTTCTCGCGCCGTAATCTGAATGTGCTGGCGTCTCTAGTGGGTAGCTTATTGGTTCGCAGTTACAACCAGTCTCAGCAGGTTTATCAAGCGATGATATTGCGAGGGTATGGTTATACTCTGCACCATCGTAAACCGCCTAATCCCAAGAATCGTGTTTCTCGTGGGGATTTAATTAGTTTGGGAATAACCGTCGCGATCGCTCTTGGATTTGTCATGGCTGAAATTCTGATAGAAAGGCGGTAATAATCGGAAAAAATGTCTCCAATCCTTACCAATGACAAATGACAAATGACGAAGGACGAATGACGAATTATGAGACCACAACAACAACTTGTATCTAACCCAGACAGTGCCAGAGAACCTGCGATCGCGGTTTCTGATTTGAGTTTCTCCTATCCGGACAGACCTGCGGTTTTACAAGGAGTCAATCTTAATATATATCCTGAAGAACGAGTCGGTTTAATTGGACCCAATGGTGCGGGAAAAACAACACTATTTCTCTCGATTTGCGGTATTTTAACACCAACATCTGGAGATATTGGCTTATTTGGAAACCCCGTTGTTGTGGGTGAGTTTCGCCCAGAAATTGGCTTCGTGTTTCAGAATCCCAACGACCAGTTATTATTACCGTCAGTATGGGAAGATGTCGCCTTTGGTCCACAGAATATGGGCATGTCAGAGGATGAGGTCAATGATCGCGTTCAAGATGCGCTGTCCCTGACAGGTGTGGAAATGCTGGCAGAACGGGTTCCTCACAATCTTTCTGGGGGTGAGAAATGTTTGGTCGCGATCGCGGGGGTGTTAGCCATGCGTCCTCAATTGGTTCTGTACGATGAACCCAGCGCGAACCTAGACATGCGCTATCGTCGTCGTGTGATCAACTTTCTCCAAACCGCCCAGCAAACGATTCTGATTTCCTCCCATGACTTAGAACTGATTATCGAAGTGTGCGATCGCGTGCTTTTACTGGATGAAGGACGAATTATTGCTGATGGAACTCCCCAGCAAGTTATGGCTAATGAATCCTTAATGAACGCTCATGGCTTGGAGATGCCGCACTCCCTGCGTCTTCATCATCAGTAGCCAAAAACTATAGTGTCAGACATCTGAAGCCTGCGATCGGCTAATTAATCTGAAGTTCCCCCAAGCAAAAAATCAAAACTGCCTCACCGTGCGGCTTTGCGCGATTTTTTAGCCGCCCTACATGGGTACAATCGCTGAAACCTTGATGTAGCGAGGGTTTTCACCGATTTCTTGTCTATTGCCAAAATAGCGCGATCGCGCTATTTTGGCAAGTGCTACATGGGTACGATTTTTGAGAGGCTTGAGCGCTCAAACCATTACGGTATAAGGCTTTAGCCTGGGTGGAGTACATCTGTATGGGGGGAACTTCAGATTAATGACCTGTATAAACGACCCGCTTCGTTTTATTAACAACTGGTAGGGGCGACCCGCCTAGCTTAATGAACAACACCAGTCCCCTTAATTACATCGGGTCGCCCTCTCCTCCAGCCTATGTCTTTGTCAGACTACTTGCACGTTATGGTAATAGAAAAATCCCTGACCTAAGAGATTAAGTCAGGGACATAGTGTGAGGAGTGCATAAAAAATGGACGGGGGCTAGGTTGGATGCCTAACCCAGGTTTCAAAGCCTTAGACTTTCTGCTTACCTTTACGGCGAGAAGCAACACCTACAGCAGCGACTAATCCTAGTCCAGCTAATGTTGCGGGTTCAGGAACCGTTTCACTGATTGGGTCAGGTAAATTACCGTTGAAGAGATAGTTATTCGATTGTCCCACTCCCGTTAGCGAAGCAGCAATTAAGTTGCCGTTAATTTGACCGTTGTCAAAGTTAAACGCAGCGAAAGGTGCCAAAATACTGCCTTCTATTCCGATGCCACTGGCTGACAGATCCCTAGCTTCATAGAAGTTGTAGATAACGTTCTGTCTCTGATCAATACCACCATTGAAATTGAAGCCAAAGTTTTGTAATGATGCGGCGTCTCCACTAATATTTACAATGGTAGTCGAACCCGAATCTACATTAAAATTGAAGCTGCTAGCATTGCTTAAATCCGACGCATTTAGATGAAATACATTCTGATCTTCATCTGAACCCGTTAATGTAATTCCACCATAAGCTATTTCTGTTTGACCCGTCGCCTCTAACCCTCCTAAAAATTGAGATAATGCTTGTAATTCTTGACTAGCTGCAGCGAAGTCAATGGGATTATCTTGGCGAAGCGTTCCCCCATGCTCAAGAGTTACATTAGTAAGTGATCCTGTTTCCCCGTAAACTGCATTGCCTCTAACTTGACCATTTTGAAAGACTAAATTTTTACCAACAATCAAGACATCACCGTTGTTCCCGTCTTGAGGCAGATTCATTCCTGCATAAAAATCTGAGAATGTGACATTTCCGCCAATAGCTACCTTACCCTCAGAATCAGTATTGCTTTGATTCACATCGCCTAGCACAAATATATTGTAGTCAGAAGCGATGCCGAGATCAATTGCATTAGCCTGGGCAGATATCCCTAGTACCATCGTCGCCGCAATTGATAAGGGAGCTACCAATTGTCTTATGCGCGAAAAAGTTTGAGTATTCATCTGTAAAATTCAACTGTGTAAGGAACTCTGAGTTTTAGGTATGACTCTTAACTAAGTCCGTTGCGTTAGATGTTGAACCTAACCTTTGCTCAGTTATTTTTATCTTATTCAACAAACTGACTAGATGTCAGTATAAATGAAGGAAGATCATCAACTCTTCATGCTTTTGAGTAACTTGATGAAACTCTAGTGAATTTTCACCCAGGGCAAAAAATATGAAGGAAGTGGTAGCGTTAGTGAAGCCTAGAACGTCGGTCTAGCAATAAGTTATCCCCCTCTTCCCTTTTAGATCCCCCTTCCGTCCCCCTATTTGATCCCCCTCCCGTCCCCCTTAAAAAGGGGGAAGCCAGCGGATGCTTCGCTTTTTGTTCCATGGGGGAAACCAGATGTTGCTTCGCTTTTTGTTCCATGGGGGAAGCCAGAGGATGC
>NZ_JAVJNP010000009.1:0-32094 GCF_040217205.1 Coleofasciculus sp. A1-SPW-01
GCTGAACATACTTAATAGTTCGGCTTAGCTTGCACGATAACCCCGTGCCTCCAGGCTGGTTTATAGACAGCCCCACAAGTGCAATATTATTGGCTCCATTAAAGTCGGCATCTCCATGCCAACCACAATGCCCACATTTGAAAGTCTTGCCACTACGGTAAGACTTTCCTTTTACCGGGTGAATGTGTAGGCAATTGTGACACATTTGGGAAGTATAGGCAGGGGGGATTGGGATAACCTGAACACCTGCCCCAAGCGCTTTGTACTCAATGAACATTCGCAGTTGGTAGAATGCCCATGAATTTGAGCGTCTACGTTCCGTCTTGCTTCTGGGTTGCTCGTTGGTTCTCTCCCTAATTCCCGTAAGGTCTTCTATAGCAATAGAGGCACTATACTCAACTGCTCGTCTGACCACTGATTTGGAGATGTTGTGATTAAGCCATTGCTGGTAGCGTCTTTCCCGTCCCGACAGCCGTTTCAGGATTTCTCGACATCTACGCCGACTTGTCCTCGTGCCTTTCGAGGCTTTTTTCTGGAGAGACGCCCTAACTTTATAAAACTTATCTCGTACTGACTGAATGTGCAAACCGTCCCACTTTTTGCCCTCTGATGTAACTGCAATGTCGCGCCGCCCTAAGTCAATGCCAATTACCTTGTCGGCAATTGGCGAGTCTTTTGCATCGTCTTTGATTTGGATGTGCAAGTAGAAGTGACCATCACGGTGTTTGCATAGTTGAGCAGAAGTCGGGTTTCTCTGTTTGAGTTTTCCTCTTTGGTAGTTGCCGACTTTTAATTCAACTCGCTCTCTACCGTGAGTAGTTGCAAGGCTTACCGTCCAATCCTGTTCGCGAAACCGAAACAAGTCTTTGTCACAGTCGATGCTGCTTGGGGCAAATCTTTTAACAGGTTTGCCTTTTAGCTTGGCTACCTTGCGGTTGGCAGCTACACGCGCACAAGCCCTAACAGCCATGTTTGCCACCAAGTTGAATTTTTTCTTGATGGTTTGGTAGACCAAGGACTGGATGGCAATTTTGTTGGTTAGCTTAGGGTCTGTGTTTTCGTTCACGTAGTTACAAGCGTCCGCAAACGCCTGAAGAGTTGCCTCTAAGAAGGCAACTTGTTCAGGAGAGGGTTGGAGCTTTACAACTATTGTGAGAACTTGTTTCATGGCTAAACTATACCACCACATGGGATAGAAAGAGAGAGATTGAAAATACTTCGGGGATTGACCCCTCGCATTTTCCGCTATCCCCCTACCCCTTACTTCGTTGAAGGGGTAGCCCCTCGCGATTCGGGTGGAATGGACAAAACCCAACCCTCTATTTGCCAAAACTGACGTCCCTAATTTATGGGCTGAGTGGCATTACCATTATCTTACTCGCCAAAGCACCACAAAAAAACGAGTAAGGCAACAATCAGGGTTAATGAGGTGAACGGTTTCAATGAATTTAAGATATCCACCGGAAACAAGACGAGAACCTCTGAAAATAGCCAACTCATCATCAGCAGCAGCGAAATCAAGATAATTAAAGGCACAGTACCTCCAGAGCCAAACGAGTGTGGCAGATGCCAAGGTGTCACCTCTTCAACACTATATAAGCGGGAAATCAGATAGAACAAGAGTAGACAGTCTGATCAACTGGTACTCAAGGGGGATAGGGAAAGAAGTTCACAATCAGTGTTTCCAGGAGAGTTAAGCTATGTTACGGCAAAGGGGTTCTCAAGTATTAATAGCCATGGTGATAGCGCTAACGGCTACACCCGTTTTATCCCAGTCAGCCAATTTTGGCACGTTAACCTTATCACCCGGATTTTCCTCGGATGAGGGAGCAGCGATAGGTACGACAGGGGGTTCATTTTCATTGCCGTCGCTAGTGAACCGCGATCGCGAAAATAATCCTTGTCTAGGTTATGCAGAAGAAACTCCCGATCACATCATAGACTTAGAAGCAGATTTTAATCAGCTCCAGATTGCCGTTGATAGTGGCGGTCAAGACACCACATTATTGATTACTGGACCCAATGGCTTTGCCTTGTGCGGTGATGATACGGGCGCAAGCCAAGACGCTAGCGTAACCCGCTCAAACTTTGAGGCAGGAGAGTATAAAATTTGGGTGGGAACCATAAATCCTAATCAAGCCTGGAACTATACCCTGACTGTGCGAGAGTAGCCAAGAACGATAAGATAGTCAAGGAGTTGTTTACGTTTGTTTGTCTTAACTCGCTTGTGCTATCTACGTTTTTAGCTGACTTCCGCATCATCTTTGAGCGCGATCCCGCTGCTCGCAACTGGCTCGAGGTTTTATTATGCTACCCCGGTCTACAGGCACTCCTGTTTCACCGCCTCTGCCATTGGTTACATACTATTGGGATTCCGTTCATCCCTCGGTTTATTTCTCAGTTTTCTCGCAGCTTGACCGGTATTGAAATCCATCCCGGCGCCCAAATTGGTCAAGGTGTCTTTATTGATCATGGTATGGGTGTTGTCATTGGTGAGACGGCAATTGTTGGCGATTACTGTCTTATTTATCAAGGCGTCACCCTAGGGGGTACAGGGAAAGAATGTGGCAAACGCCATCCCACCTTAGGAGAAAATGTTGTCGTTGGTGCCGGTGCCAAGGTTCTCGGTAACATTCAAATCGGCAACAATGTCCGCATTGGTGCAGGTTCAGTCGTTTTGCGAGATGTTCCCTCTGATTGTACGGTTGTTGGTATTCCAGGTCGAATTGTTTATCGTTCTGGAGTGCGAGTTAATCCCCTAGAACATGGTAGTTTGCCCGATTCTGAAGCCACTGTGATTCGATCATTAGTGGATCGGATTGAAATCCTGGAACAAAAGTTGGCAGAGTTAAGCGAAAAGCCGTCATCGACACCTGTGCAAAATTGGCGCGATTTGAATTCTGATCGGGTTCCGATGGTTAAGGCGGATAGCTGCCAACTTCGAGATAAAGCGATTCAGCAATTTTTGGATGGAGCTGGAATTTAAGAGTTTTACCGGAATTCACATCTTAGCCGAGGACAAAGGGTCAAGAACTCACCGTCAACCCTAACGGGTATGACGGGAGCTTGAAAAAGCTCGCTCCTTGACCAGACTCAGTTCGCAATAACTACGTTATTCAGTTCATGAAACCTACAGATACGTGCCAGTTTGTAGCTCTTTCGTACAGTTTTAAACAGGCGTCAGGATATTCTAATGCTTCATGCTGCATTAAGCTGATGTGCTTTTCAATTGGATATTCCATTCCCTGTTCCCTTTTATTAGTACATGCGACTCAGGACGTAATCAGTTAGCTCGACTAAAGCTGTCGTAGCGGGTGAGGGTTTCAAGGGCGTCAGATTGTCTAAGGCGAGACGAGCATGGTAAGCCGCCAGTTCACGCGATCGCTCAATACCCCGACTCTCCATCACTAATGCTAAGGCTTGATTAATGTCATCCGGTTGGGCAAACTCTCGCTCAATCAAGACCTCTAGGTAGGGTTTTTCTTCCATAGCATATAAGACAGGGGCAGTTAGATTTCCGCTAATCAAATCAGAACCCGCCGGCTTGCCCAACACCTCTGTAGATGCGGTGAAATCGAGGATATCATCAACAATCTGGAAGGCTAAACCCAGATGATTTCCATAGCGATACAGATTTTCAGCTACCTCGGCTGAGACGCCACTCAACAGTCCGGCTGACTTGGAACTGTTGGCAATCAGGGATGCTGTTTTCTTGTAGGTCTTTTCTAGATAGGTATCAATGGTGGTACTCGCTTCAAATCGCGTCAGTCCCTGCTGAATTTCTCCCTCCGCCATATCCTTAATCACTTGGGAGAGTAACTTGACCACCTCTAAGTTGTTGAGATTAGCCAAATACCAAGCAGATTGACCAAACAAAAAATCTCCAGCTAGTACGGCAACGCGGTTATTGAACATACTATTAACCGTGGGGACATTACGACGGACTGATGATTCATCCACGACATCATCGTGAACCAGAGAAGCGGTATGAATCATTTCGGTAATTTCCGCTAGACGTCGATGACGGGGGGTAATATCCGAATCCAGCACCGTCGCTCGCGCAATTAATAGGACAATGGCTGGTCTTACCCGCTTGCCCCCAGCCCCAAATAGGTGTTCTGCTGCGGCATAGAGGATGGGGTGACGGGCACCCACTAGGTTCTTTAAGTTCTCGGTCAGCAGATAGAGGTCTGCTTCAACAGGGGCAAAAAGGGAAGTCACTGAGGTCATGGATTGGGCGACTCAGAAATTAGGTTACGAAAGTTTACATATTCTTTCCTTAATTTTAAGCGAAGCGTCCCAAGTAGGGAAATCTGTTTGACCAATAACCTGATGGGGGGGACTCCCTGGAATTGTATCGACTTATTAAGTTGATAAGAAAATTCCTAGAAATTGCTGGAACTCTTATGTTAAGCTAAATATTAAGGATTTCAAAAGATTAATCGACCGATTGACTCCGAGATGGTAGGGACAACTAGCTTCCTTACCTTTAGGTTAAGGTGCCGTTAGGTAGGCAGAGATAGCCTCAAGGTTTTGGATGACGGCTGGGTAGTTTAACTAAGTGTCGTCCTCTATTTTACATAAACAGGAGCTTTCCGGTAGGAAACCTGTCAAGCTTCATCCAACTGAGTTGGAGAAAGGCTTGTACACATCACTGTCAGTAGTAGTGAAGCAACCGAAAAGCTGGGGAAGTTTTCCCCGGGGTTCATGGTGCTAGGGTTTATTGCTCCCTGGTCAGCTAGTACCGTTGCCTCAGCTTCTATGAAATCTTACATAACTTTGCTGTTCGTTCATACTATGATTTACACTGATATGCCTTTGATTATTCCTGTTCTGGCAACTGTTTATTTGGTCGCGATTTACTTGCTGTTAATGGTAGCTCAACGCACAAAAAAGAGTTCGCAATACCTAGCTAACTCTCTGACCGATGTTTATGCTACTTCAGTGGGTCTGACACAAAACACTACATCTTCAAGGGATGAAGTAGAACAATCGCCAGCTTCAACAGTTCAAGAGGTGAGTAGTCCACCACTGACTTAAATATACCACTCTACTCTACAGAGGTCAGACCTGATAAGGGGGGAGATGTTGATATCCACCAGAGAACTGGTGAAAACGTTTGACTCTGGACATTCGCCTTTAGCCCAGTCTCTCTAACCCCCAATTCAACTAATTCTTATTATTATTTATAATCATCTCAGGGGACTTGTCGGACGTTCTAGGTTGAAGGAACACCCTTGAAGAAATTCTCGACCAAGACTTGCGCTTAAGGTACGATGTCGTTTAATTTAGGTTGTTTGCCGATAAGAACGCCTGTGGTTGCATGACTTCAGATTCTGACCAACTATTATTTATGTCAACGGTTGCCGAGAGCGACATGGCAATGGATTGCCAGTCTCAAGTCCGTCTGAAACAGACCGAGGAAGGGCTACAGCTTATATTACCCTCGGTAGAAACTATGTCCGATGCCAGTTGGGCTAATTTGTGGCAGCAGTTTAAGCATCGCTGTCATGGAAGCGATCGCTTTTGGCAAGTGCCAGGTACGGTACATCTGATGGCAGGTGACCAATTATTGGATGGACTGAAGTTACAAGCGATCGCGGATGTATTGAACGACGTTGGGCTGCGAATCTCACGGGTGTACACCAGCCGACGCCAAACAGCCGTTGCTGCGGCGACAGCCGGGTATTGTGTCGAGCAACAATCAGCAACTTATTCTCTCCATCAAACCCCTGAACTCTCTCAGGAGTTAACCGAACCCCTATACTTACAAATGACCGTGCGATCGGGTGTAGAAATTCGGCATCCTGGTACTATTGTTATACTGGGAGACCTAAATCCGGGGGGTACAGTGATTGCAGCCGGAGACATCTTCATTTGGGGGCGTCTACGCGGCGTAGCTCATGCGGGAGCTGATGGCAATCGTTCCTGTCGGATTATGGCTCTGAAAATGGAACCCACCCAACTCCGAATTGCGGATGCTGTGGCTAGGGCACCGGAGACGCCACCGATTGAGTTTTATCCAGAAGTGGCGTATGTCACACCCCAAGGTATTCGTATTGCTAGAGCTGCTGATTTTGCTAAGACCCAGTTATTGTTAAATTCATGAGTCGTATTATAGTGATCACCTCTGGCAAAGGAGGGGTGGGTAAAACAACGGTTACGGCGAATTTAGGCGCGGCGATCGCGAAATTAGGTCGTCAGGTGGCACTCGTTGACGCCGATTTTGGATTGAGAAACTTAGATTTGCTTCTGGGGCTAGAAAATCGGGTGGTTTATACCGCCATTGAAGTATTTGCAGGGCAATGTCGCTTAGAACAGGCGTTGGTTAAAGACAAGCGCCAAGAGGGATTGGTACTGCTTCCAGCTGCCCAAAGCCGGAACAAAGAAGCGGTTAGCCCTGAGCAAATGAAAAAACTCATCGCTGTGCTATCTCAGAAGTACGAGTACATCTTGGTTGACTCTCCAGCCGGAATCGAAATGGGATTCCGTAACGCGATCATTGCGGCGTCGGAGGCGTTAATCGTGACGACGCCAGAAATTGCGGCGGTGCGAGATGCTGATCGCGTTGTGGGTTTACTGGAAGCTCAAGGCATAAAGCGCATCTTCCTGATTGTCAATCGTCTGAAACCCGCCATGGTGCAAGCGGATCAAATGATGTCGGTTCAAGATGTCCAAGAGATTCTGGCAATTCCCTTAATTGGCGTAATTCCTGATGATGAGCGCGTGATTGTTTCCAGTAACCGGGGCGAACCCTTAGCCCTGGCGGAAAATCTCACGCTTCCCGGTATTGCTATTCACAATATTGCTCGGCGTTTGGAAGGCGATAAAGTTCCCTTCCTGGATTTGATGGCAGAACATGACACCTTGATCAATCGTATCCGTCGCATGTTCCGCAGTTGAACTCATCACTCCCCACTCCTCACTCACCACGGATGCAAAACCCCATGATTAGCGAACTTCTAGAACGACTTTTTCCCTGGACAAGTGCCAGTAACAGTCGAGCGGAAGTAAAACGCCGCCTACAACTGGTTATTGCCCACGATCGCGCCGATCTCAGTCCCCAGATGATTGAGTCAATGCGTTCCGAAATCCTAGAAGTAGTGTCTCGTTATGTGGAGATTGATCAAGAGGGTTTGGAGTTTACCCTAGAGAGTAACCAACGGGCAACAGCGTTAATTGCCAATCTTCCTATCCGCAGAGTTAAGGAAGAAGAACCCCCCTTACCGTCGGTTGATTAAAGAAAATCCCTTTTTGCCCTGTTGAAAAGGAAGTCACGGCTATACAAACAAAGTCCGCTTGCGCGGACTGAATTATGAAGGGGATAGTAAGTCCAGGTTTGGTATAACTCACATCTTGCACCAGTCTCAATACGTCGATAGACTATCAACTTACAATGTAACTCTAGGTCACTGAAAATGTTACAGACACCCCCTAAACCATTGACTCTGGCAGAGTTTATCAAGCTACCCGAAACCAAGCCAGCCAGCGAGTATATTGACGGTCAAATTATCCAAAAACCGATGCCACAGGGAGAACATAGTACCATTCAAGGGGAACTGATTATTTCAATTAATGCTACCGTTAAGCCTAAAAAAATTGCCCGCGCTTTCCCCGAACTGCGATGTACATTTGGCGGGAAATCAATTGCGCCAGATGTAGCCATATTTACCTGGGAAAGAATTCCTCGCCAGGAAAATGGTCGTATTGCCAATGTATTTGAAATCGCACCCGATTGGATCATTGAAATCCTATCACCTGATCAAAGTGCCACGAAAGTCATTAAAAAGATTCTGCGGAGTCTTCAGTATGAAACCAAAATGGGTTGGCTGATTGATCCAGATGAACAGACGGTATTTGTCTGTTTACCACAGCAACAACCCCAAGTGTTTGACCAACCCCACGAGTTGCTTCCGGTTCCTACTTTTGCCAGTGAATTTCAACTCACGTTAGGCGACCTATTTGCTTGGTTACTAGAATAATACTCTATGAAAGTTTGTCGTCAATATTTGCCTCGCTTATGGTACTAAAGTACCTACTACGAACCTTCATGTCACGTCCTGAATTAACTTTTCCAAATAACTTTGAGCTTCATCAGGCGACATCAGTAACGCTTCACCCTGACGCAGAATTTCATATTTACCCTTGTGATAACCATGACCTGCAATTAGCCCCAACTGAACCGCTTGATTCCCCAATTGGGTCAACTTGTTAATACTAATTGAATCCAACTCTTGATTAAGTTTTTGTCTGATAAAATCTTCGTTCATCGTCTTTTCCAGCATAAAGGATAACCAACAAGGACAAATTTAGGATGTCAAAACCAATGAACCATGAACCATGAACAATCAACCCTTTAAACCGATATTCTCGGACCCACATACTGATTAAACGTCGGACTATCGGGTTCAGTATCCACAATCAGCGGACTTTCTGCACCATCAACCAACAAACGAACTAAATAACGCCCCCCTTTCATCCGTTCTACCGGGAAAGACACCCAAATTACATCCGTCTGGCGAGGAGACGCTTCAAACAAATAAGCCGCAGGTTGATTCGTGTCAATTTCATTCAGGGCTAACAAAACGCGCTGCTTTTTGCCTACGGTTAAATTTGATCGTACCCGTATTTCCGCAGACCGCAAATCTTCATCATCAACTTCTTTTTTGGATACCGTGGTTTTGGTAATCGTGGGACGAATCACTAAGGGCGATACATTAGACTGAATACTAGAAACAAAACTTTGAGGTTGATTCACCGTTTGCATTTGACCCCCATTCCCACTAGCACCATTCCCATTAGTCGAGGTGGGTGGCATCACTTTTGCCAGACGATGCACCACTTGGAGACTATGCATTCCTGCCTGTAACGAATCAGTGGGTATAGAGGACAGGGGTAATACAATTTGGGTATCGGTAATTTCACTGGGGGTAACTTCCATTTCCCCAATCCAAACTTGGGTGATATCGCTTTTTAAATGGTTTCCTTGAATTAACACCGTACTGTCAGCTAATATGGGTTCCAATCGTCCAGCTTGAGAAATGATCCGATCAATTTTCGGTTGATTGGTAAAGGGAACGATTCCATCTAAGGAACGAGCGCGTACTGGCAAAGGTCTACTGCCTGTATCTTGCCCTTCGAGCATAATTACCCTAGCCCGATACGCCACCGATAACAAGTAAGTGGTTTGAAAAAAAGCTGACCAGGCTTTGGATAAATCTTCTAGGGACAAATCGAGGGGCCACAGGGAGATTTCTTGGATCTGATCGGGTAAGTCAGACTCTAATAAATAAGAATAAGTAGAATCATGGAGAGTCCGCTCAATCCTCTCTTTTTTCAGAGTACGCCAGTCGTTAAGTCCACCCATTACACTACCCATCAACCGTTGTGGTTGTAAGTCGTTGTCATTGCCGTAGAAACTGATCATGTAATGTAAGTCTAGGGCAGTTTGCGATCGCTTAGCACCTGGGTTTCTCCGACTGCGGGCTTGTACTTCAGCCTGTTGACGCCACGCATGGTTAATCTGAACCTGGTAGAGAAAGACATTCACACCCACTTGGGGAGTCGCTGTTCCCACTTCATTAGGTCGTAGTGTGGTCACCGTTGCCCCACTAATATCGTCCTGAATCGACGTCTGTACGATTCGTTGTAGAGTGGCGGTTACGGTAGCAATGGCTAGAGAATTACTCATGATGATGACTCAGAGGTTTCCACGGTTGACGATTGACAGTTAGAATTTAATCTGCCATGACACGCTTGAAACAATTGACCTGACCCACAGGGACAGGGGCGAGTGCTAACACCTTGAGCAAATAGGGGATTAAATGAAGGTAGATCATCAAAATAATCGGATGGTGGTTCAGTATCTACAAGCACTTGAGCTTGGTCTAACTCAGGGATAGACTCAATCAACTGTGACCCTATTTTTACCTGAACAGCGGTTTCTGACAAGGGGAGGACAAATTGATGGTCATTTTGCAACCCTTGGATTCGTTTCAGGATTTCCGACAACTGAAGCGGCGGACTATTTGTCGCCAGTACAACGGTATTCCCCACCTCTAAGGGACAAAGATAAACCTGGGTAAATACGGATTGAATGGTTTTTACTTTGTCCGCATAAAACAATCAACGATGAACCATGAACAAAGTAGCTATCCTTTTTTTGTGAATCGACGAATTTCACCAACCCAGCGTAGCCGTTCTTCATGTTCTAGGTTTAGGATATCGTCTAATGACCAGTGAAAGTAAAAAGCAATTAAGGCTACCTCTTGGTATAAACGATCCAAGGGGTAGCCTAATATTCCCCCGATCGCGCCAATCCTCCCTGATGCTGATTGATATGATTGAAAAAGTTCTGTAAGTAGATCAAGTCTACTAAGAAAATTTGTTCTAGTAGCTTTGGTGTAACCGGAGAAAGGTTGCCGAGACGGGTGACAACTATAGACAAAATAACCAAAATGCGGTAATAAGATTCTTGCTGCACGCGGCTATCTTTGTGAACTACAATCTCATCTTTCCCGGTGACTAGACGCATTATCCCATAGCGATGAATACCGCCGTTGGTATCAACAAAACCTTTGGGTAGAGTAAATTCAAAATAGGTATAGTCCATAGTTATTGGTCATTAGTCATTTGTCCTTCGTTTTCTTGTAGGGGCGACCCGCTGCATAAATAAACAACTGTATCCCCTCAATTTTATCGGGTCGCCCTTTACTTAATTACCTGTATCAAAACGTACTTTTTAGATAATTATTGTTGACAAAAATTACAAATTGTATATCACTCAGAATCAGATGAAATTGATTCAAATTGTTCCGAGAGACTAGAACTTTTGTTAACTTGGTTCTCAGATTCTAATTCATTAATTTGACGATAAAATTGTTGCAAATAATTGAGATCACAGGCAAACAAATTTTCAATTACTGTGGGAGTGACTTCATCTAATGCCCCCAAACGCAAAATCACTCGCGATAAAATAATCACAGTGGCATACGCAGGATTAGACTTCACACGCGGATCACGCATAGGAACGATTTCGTCAATCGCCCGTGCTAACCGCATCACCCCCTTACGGTGTAAGTTTCCCTCCCCATCTAGATATCCTTTGGGAAGATCAAATTCAAACTCGGTTTGAATCATGTCCCTGGCTTAATCCGTGTTAATTGTTCAACGGTAACCTCGACTTCTTCGATTTGATACTCATCTCCTCTGACATTTAAATCAGAAATTTGGTAGCTAACGGGCCACGCGCCTTTAAATTCAAATCGAAACTGCTCTGTGGATGAGGTATCATAGATGACTAATGCACCATTACGCCGTTGATCTTCCCAATCCGCTCCTTCCTGTACGGAATTCAGCCAATTCCACAAAGTCATGGAAATATTTAACCCTCGTTTCAAGGTTAGATTGGTGTAGGTCATATTACCCGGAACCTTAGTGCGAACTACTCGCCCTCTAGCGTTCCCACTTTTTCCCCACTTCTGCGGCGTTACCTCGCAAACTTCAACAATGTCCTGGGTGGCTTTAAAACCTTTACATTCCTCAAACAGACCATCTACAGCGTCATTACTCCCATCTAAGATTAACTCTAAATAAAAGCGCGATCGCGTCAGAATTTCAACTTCTGCCACTGTTCACCTCCTTTGCCTGTGCCTCTCCTATTATCCGAAAATCGGCAAAACACTGCCTGGTGCTTTTGTCAAGAAACACTCAGGCAGCCAATTAAAGAAACTGGATTACGAATTGAGGCAATACTCACATCAGCAGTCTGCCCTTACCATTTTCGTGAATCGAATCTCTATCGTATCTTTAGCCATTTCTCCCGGCTTACTCACATCTAATTGACTGGTTTGGGTGAGGTTGCTGGGGAAGCAATCGATGAAATCGTACTGCGCCCCAATATTACCATTCATATCGTAAATGAATAACGAAGCCGTTTTTCGCTCTTGCCTCGAACTTGTAGCACCACCGGAGAACGAGGTAGCGTGGCATTTCTTATACCAATCAGTTATTTTCTGTTGATCTCCCTCGTTACCTGCCACATATTCGAGTTTAAGGGCAGAACCATACTCGACTGCACCCGGGGTAGCTTGGGTTTGGGTTTTCCCATCTTTGCCGCAGCCGATGGCTCCGCTTCCTGCTGCCACTTTCATTTCAATCGAAGGAATCGTACATTTTTCGACGAGTATCTCCATTCCATCACAATCAAAAAAGAAAGAAGCGTTTGTGTTATATTCAATATCTGCCATGGTTCAACTCCCAGATAATTCAGTTCATTAAATAGCTGATGTTCAAATCCCTCAAACGTTCTACATCACGCGGGTGCAATTTTCGCACACTATTGTCCAGGTTTCTTTGAGATAATCTTTGCCGTTGACATCCAATTCGGAAAGGCTCATTTTCGAGACCCACCCTTCTTGGAAGTCCCATTGGGCGATGATTTCATCATCATGACTGTAGGCAAAGATACTTCCTGTTTTTTTGTTGCCAGCCCATTTCCCTTCACCGCCATCGGAGGGAGGTAAACAAGCTTTGAACCATTTCCACATGACTACACTAGCACTGGTGGAACTTGGGCTAGAGAGGCATACCAAATCAAATGTGACGACTTCCTCGAAGCCAGCCGAGTTAATCTGCCGCTCTGATTTCCCACCTTTCATGGAGCCAACTACGGCGGCTTCACCCGCTAGTTTCGGCTTGTTTTCAGGAACTTTCACACTTTGAAATGAAAGTTCACCCAAACCATCAATATCACAGGAAAAACTACTAGGGGCAAGACCTTTTAGTTCGGCAGCCATATCTTTATCTCCTTATTCTCAAGTTAATAGTTAACCTTGACTTGTTTCGATGTGTTGGCGATACATAAGTTAACACATTGACCAAACCATCAGACCATAATCAGACAGTTTAACAGTTAGAGACTTCTGTTATAGCATAATTTTTTGCTCATAACGATTACAAAATGTCAAGGTCTGTGAGGTGCTGTTAAACGTTCGATGAAATTCCGGTTTCATTCCCTTTCTATTGTATTTTTCTAAACCCTTTTCCGTTACAATTATTTACTTTACCTGAATTCAGGACGACCCGATGTAGGGGCGGGTTTTACTACTATCTTTTCGGTTGCACCTCAATGTGACTAAACCCGCCCTGTTTCTAGAGTTGTCCATCAATACAAACGGGTCGCCCCTAAATGGCGTTTTAACCCCTACCTAAGGCGATTACTTAGGTAGGAGGTTTGTGGTGTCACCTATTGATTCGGTGCCCACTGACTAATCCGGAAGATGACAAATTCAGCCGGACGTACTGGACAAACACCCACTTCTACATAGAGACGACCCAACATAATCGTCTCATGGGTATTGATTTCAGCATCACACTTGACATAGAACGATTCTGAAGGTGCAGTTCCAAACAATGCACCCTCACGCCATAACCGTTCTAGGAAATTACTAACCGTGCGGCGTACTCGCGCCCAGAGAATTTGGTCATTTGGCTCGAACACCACCCACTGAGTCCCAATTTCAATGGATTTCTCAATGTAGCTGAGTAAGCGGCGGACACTGATATAACGCCATTGCACGTTATCGGGTTCTACCAACGTGCGAGCGCCCCAAACTTTATAGCCTCGGTTGTAATTGGCAAAGTTGCGGATACAGTTAATCCCCATCGGGTTCAACAGTTCCTGTTCCCGCATATTGGTGTCATAGGCTAAACCGGTTACACCTCGCGGTGTTTCGTTAGCCGGTGCTTTGAATACGCCTCGGCTCTCATCGGTGCGACACCAAATCCCCATCATGTGACCACAGGGGGGGACATACATGGGACGCCCACCATTGCGAGGATTCGCTACTTTAATCCAAGGATAATAAAGAGCGCCAAACATGGAACGGCGGTTAAACAGTTTTAACCAAGCCGCGACATCTTGAGGCTTCTGTTGGTCAGCCGAAACCGGGTTATCTCCTTTCGTCGGCTTGACCGGAGGTGCATCCAGAACCGCCATCCGGTAGGCGGGACCTGGGAAGGAATTCTCGCACATACTCAGCATCATTTCCATGACACCGTGAACTTGTTCTAAGTTCATCAATCCTTCTTGATACACTTTCATCAAGTCAGGACAAGCAATCATGGCGACTTCATCAATTTCAAAAATCCCCTGTGTCCCGGTGCGGTCATCCCGTTGTCCTTGTAAATCACGGGCAAAATGTTCCGGGTCAGAAATGTAAGGGGGTGGCGTAATCTCATACGCTCCCTGCATAGGTCGCCGTGACAGGGGTTGTCCGCTTTGGGAAATGTCAACCGCCTGGATAAATTCCGAATCTTCAACAGCGGTAACTACATAGTCAGCCACCTGGGTTTCCGCTTCCGGATTCATGGTCAGGTGGTCATACCGTTCCAATACCTCTTCGCCCCGTGCCACAATCAGGTCAAAGAATTCACCGGTATTGTAAGGAGGTTCAGCATCGTCTGGCGCGTCTTCCGGTAAGGGTTTCGGTGTACTTTCTTGAATCACCACCCGCAGCCGGGGTTCATCGCCACCAGGTAGCGCTAAGGCTCCCCCTTCTTCTGATTCTGATTCCGCTGGTTTGAGCGTGAACTGTAAAGAGGGGCGATTTCCGGCGGTGAGAATCTTAGTCCCCGTTTGCTCGATTGGCGGCGGTTCAGCACCTGGTAGTTTAGTACCAATACTGGTCACCCAACAGCGACCACCACCATTGAGGAACCACCCTTGAACCGCAAAAGGTAAATAGGCATCAAAGTCCGTGAACCCATCAGATCCTTCTTTGGCAAAAGACTGTAAATACTGATCCCAAGTGGTAATCAGCATGGGTTTAAATAATTCGGCGTCACCGCGTATATCCTCGGTAAAACCAATAAACCCAGCGACACTCATACTAATGCCCTCAATCGGGCGACTGCCACGGTCTACCTCTTCAACGTAGACTCCTGGTGCAAAATAATCTAATGGCATGAGTAATATTCCTCCATCGTTTTATCTCGTGGGACTCCGACCTCAACGAAGTAGGTCGGAAGGGGATAGAGGTCAAACCGCGCCACTCACTTCGACTTCGCGGCAATTGAGCCTGTCGAAATTCAGTGTGGTGAGGTTTGACAATCCAACTGTTGATATCAGCCCGGTATTTCGCTGCAACAATTGGACTTTGGAAGTGGTAAACCTCCCTATTCGTTTCCAGTTAGCGTTACTAACCGAAACTTCAGTTTTAGTATTGCCGGAAACATAACCGTAGTAGGTAATTCCAGCTTTAACAGCTTTGACGTAATCGCCCTTCCTGAACCCGTGGCGGCTAATGGTGCCGCCGTAGTTTCGCCGCAGTTTGGTCACGGTTTTAAACGGTAGGTTAAGGTGAGCAAGGAACAGGGTCCCACCCTTTGACTGAACCGCCACTCCGGTGAACAGTTTACCCGGATCGATTCCGGTCAAAATGTCCTGAGTTTTTTTGCCCGATGGTTCCTCAACTAACTGGACTTGAAAGATGCCTAGGTCATTATGTACTACTTTAGCTTTCCCAGCCTTTAACCATCGCCGAACACGGCTGGCTTTGGCTGGCATTAATGGTTTACCTTTCGGTGATAAAACTGGTACACGAATCATGGGTATAAGCCTCTCGTGTAAAGTTGTCAGTCCCCTCGAACACCGTTAACAAAATGTCCTCTCTTAAAGCGCTTATGACAAGTAAGCTTGCAGGGTTCACGGACTGGGGAAGTATCCGGAAGTGCGTATCAGCTAACGGCTCAACGGTTCTATTCAGCTCTTGCGTCACCAGACTTGTCTCTGGCAATCCCTAACGGAGGAGCGATAGCTAGGTTAGGGTTGTTGAATTAAGATTTAAATCAGCCAACAGAAAAAATCTGAGAGTGCCAAATTCTATGAGATATTGACAAGAGAAGTTTTCTGTGCAGATTGCAGGGAATAAGCGTCCACGCCAACAAAGTTGGACATGGCGGCATTCCTAATCCATTCCGTAATGCTGCTGGCTGTAGCCAATCTCTGAATAATATTTTTCAGTGATAGCACGTCAGAACCTGTTCGTACAGGAGTTATTCTCTTTTGTAACAACCAGCGATGACGCTCTAGCCCGGTTATATTCTCATTGAACAACCGTTGCTTATCTAAAGCAGTATAGATCCATCGGGTTAAAACAAATAGCGTTCTGCCAATCCGGGAATTTCCCTCAGATAAGACATCTACCAAGGTTAGGGCAACAGCAGCGATCATAGCAGTCTGTGATTAGGCTGTACAGATAAGCGTAATGAGAGAGGCTAACTTTAGCTATTTTATTAGACTAGGGTCGAAAATTTGTCATCAATATCTTTACAAATTATAAATTAAATCTTAAAAAATGTTTAGGACTGTCGGTGTCGATTTCAAGAGTTTGCCTGATTGTAGGCTACGATGGTTGTTTAGCATTTTTTAGTTTAATTCAGCTTAAACTGTAAAGAAAAGTAAACTAAGTCGGTGGGGACAATTACAGTTAACGGCGAGGCTCGTCATTGGTCATACTCGCTTCGCGAGAAGCAAGCTACGTCATTGGTCATTGGTCATTCGTAAAGGTTTAAGGGCTATTTACAGAACTTAATATAGGTAAGGACTCTGGTCATGTCACAACTGGTCAAAGCGCAACTGATTTCAACTGATGGTGGCGGAACCATTGAATTTATGTTTAATCCCAATCAGTTGGCGTTCAATCAGCAAATTAATCTCACTAAAAGTAGTGGAGCTAGGACAGGTAGGGGATTGCCTAAAGTTAACTTTGCTTATCCTGAACCCGTCATCCTCACCATCAATGACCTAATTTTTGATACCTATGAGCAAGGAGAGAGTGTTTTAAAATACATCAAATCATTTCAAAAAGCGGTTGATTTTGCCGAGTCTGGAGCAGGTCAAGAGAAACGTCCTCCAACTTATGTGTTTACCTGGGGGTCTCAAAAGTATATTCGCTGCTTTGTGACCAAACTGGATTACAATCTGACGATGTTTCTACCGGATGGGACACCAGTACGCGCCAAGATTAACTTGACGTTAGAAGAGATTGATGAGTCTACGTCTCAACCTGGTATGTCTGCACCTAAATCAAGTTCCAGTCAACGCCAACAAGATAGTTTGTCCAGTCGCAAGGCTCGGCTTAAGTCAGGCTCTGGCGCAAGTTCACAGTGAAAGAGCGGGAGAACTTCATCCCCCGTACTTCAGTCGGATGCGGCTTCCCAAGTTTCTGACGCGACGTCTCAACTTGAAGAATAAACAATATGCTGTCATCCGTTTACAGCGTTTTCAGACTCGATGTGATACACCATTTCCAAGAGTAGAAAAGCACTGTCTCATCGTTACTGTACTACACCGTGTTAGAAAGTGCTGTAAGAGGAATGTTACTGACTGGTATGCTGGTGGGTAATGCCCACCCTACTAGCTTTAATTGCGTCCACTTACTGGACTGATACAGCTAAAATTGTGGAATAGATTGATGGTTAAATTGGGTATTATAGCAACCGCCATAAGCTGTAATGCATTTAAATTGGGTATTAGTAGCGAGCAAGATGCTCGCACTACAAGAATTGTGCCATTATTGATATTAAGGTTTAAATGCCAAACAGCTTAGCGGTTAGGATACATCATTTATGTAGAGACGCGCCATGGCGCGTCTCTACAATGGTGCCGAAAGTCCTAATCGATGTGTCTACTGCTAGAGTAGCGAGCAAGATGCAAAGCCTGCGGCATGGCTTCGCTAAACGCACTACAAGGATTTCATTATTTTAGATAATAAAGTTTATAAAATGCCGAACTGCTTATCTCATTGCCTCTACTGAGTCGCGATCGCTAAACGAATTCCTTCGACTAACCGTAAGCGATCCATCACGCTAACGACTCGACCATGAGAGACATTTTCATCAGCATTAAGAATCACCAAAAATGGAGAATCTGCCGTCACTAATGACTCTACCCCGGCTTCAAGTTGTGATAATTCAATCGGTTCTTGGTTAAGAAAAATCGCTCCATTTGCCTGAATCGTGACCGTAATTATTCGGTCTTGTACCTGACTCTCGCCGGTTATCGCCGTCGGTAAACTAACAGGTAATCCTTCAGAGCGGGTTAAATAAAGTGTTGAAATGATAAAAAATGCCAAGATTGCGAATATTGCATCAATCATCGGCACAATATTAATCTGGAACGGCGTTTCTGAATCATCAGGTAGACGCATATTTAGTAGGGTCTGCTGAATAAGTGTTGTGGTGGGGTTAGGGAGTAGGGGAAGCTGGGGGAAGCTGGGGAAGCTGGGGAAGCTGGGGAATATGAGGGATATGAGGAATATGGGGAATATGAGGGATATGAGGGAATTGTAGGGGCGGGTTTCACCACTAACGGGAAGCTTTGCACCCTGAGATAACTAAACCCGCCCCGATCTCACCGTTCAATTATCACAAATAACGAATGAAGAATGACAAATAACAAATGACAAATGACAAAAAAACGGTAGAAAAGGCTAACCTTCTCTACCGTTCAATGGGAATTATGAATCAAGTGGATTATTCAGCACCTTGAGGTAAAAGTTCCCGTTGTTCCCCAGGTTCTCCGGGAATCACTTTCACTTTGCCCTCTTCATCCACATCGACGATCGCACTGTCTCCTTCTTGCAGGCGAGTCGAAAGGATTTCTTCTGCTAATACGTCTTCTAACAAGCGCATGATTGCCCGACGTAGGGGTCTTGCGCCGTAAGATGGACTGTACCCTTCTTCCACCAACCGTTCTTTGAAGCGATCGGTGACTTCTAAGGTAATTCCCTTTTCCGTGAGACGCTTGAAGACTTCCCGCAGCAGGATATCGCAGATTTCCTTGATCTCGTCTTTGGTTAGCTGACGGAAGACAATAATCTCATCCAAACGGTTGAGGAATTCGGGACGGAAGTACTGCTTGAGTTCCTCGTTGACCAAAGAACGGATGCGGTTGTACTGGGATTCGGCTTCATTGTCGCTTAACTCGAAACCTAAACCACCGCCACCTTTTTCAATCACCTTAGACCCAATATTAGAGGTCATGATTAATAGGGTGTTCTTAAAGTCCACTGTCCGCCCTTTAGCATCCGTGAGACGTCCGTCTTCCAGGATTTGCAGCAGCATGTTAAAGACATCGGGATGGGCTTTTTCGATTTCGTCGAATAGCACCACCGTGTAAGGACGACGACGTACCGCTTCGGTTAGCTGACCGCCTTCGTTGTAGCCGACGTACCCTGGAGGCGAACCAATCAATTTACTGACGGTATGGCGTTCCATGTACTCGGACATATCCAAGCGAATCATCGCTTCTTCTGACCCGAAGAAGTAAGCCGCCAAGGATTTGGCTAACTCAGTTTTACCAACCCCCGTAGGACCAGAGAAGACAAAACTGGCGATGGGACGGTTGGGGTTCTTCAAACCAACCCTTGCCCGTCGAATCGCCCGTGATACCGCTTTCACCGCATCTTCCTGACCGATAAGGCGCTGATGCAGCGTATCTTCCATGTGCAACAGCTTCTCGGACTCGGATTCAGTCAGCTTGCTAACTGGTACCCCCGTCCAGGAGGCGACAATATGGGCGATATCTTCCTCATCGACGACCGGCGAATCATCAGTTCCAGTTTCCGCCTTTTTATTTTGAGCGATCGCGCGAATTTCGCCTTTAATTTCCATTTCCCGATCGCGCAGTTCACCCGCCCGGTCAAAGTCTTGCGATCGCACGGCGTCGTCTTTTTCCTTAAGGACTTGTCGCAGTTCCTTATCTAACTCTTTCGCCGCTGGGGGAAGTTGGGAGTTTATTAAACGCACCCGGCTACCGGCTTCATCAATCAAGTCAATCGCTTTATCGGGTAAATAGCGATCCGAAATATAGCGATCTGACAGTTTCGCCGCTGCATCCAGGGCTTCATCTAAAATTTTCAGCTTGTGATGCTGTTCATAGCGTTCGCGCAACCCGTATAAAATCTCAATCGTCTCTTCAACGGAGGGTTCACCTACCATCACGGGTTGGAAGCGCCGTTCTAATGCCGCATCCCGTTCAATATGTTTACGATACTCATCCAGGGTTGTCGCCCCGATACATTGGAGTTCGCCCCTAGCTAAAGCGGGTTTCAGGATATTTGCGGCATCAATAGCCCCTTCCGCCGCACCTGCACCAATCAGGGTATGAACCTCATCAATCACCAAGATTACATTGGCAGCTTGACGGATCTCATCCATGATTTTCTTGAGGCGTTCTTCAAACTCACCTCGATACTTCGTCCCCGCCACCAGTAGCCCGATGTCCAAGGTAACGACGCGCTTTTCTTCTAAGATATCTGGGATATCGTTATTGGCAATTCGCTGCGCCAATCCTTCTGCGATCGCGGTTTTTCCCACCCCAGGTTCCCCAATTAATACGGGGTTATTTTTGGTGCGGCGTCCCAAAATTTGGATAACGCGCTCAATTTCCTTAGCGCGTCCCACTACCGGATCAAGTTTACCTTCACCCGCCATTTGGGTAAGATTGCTACCAAATTCATCTAAGGTTGGTGTTTTCGTGCGACCCGAAGATGCGCCACTGGTGACTTCTGCCGTCTCGCCCAGCATCCGGATGACTTGAGTTCTCACCTTGGTCAGGTCTACACCCAAATTTTCCAAAACTCGTGCCGCCACCCCTTCGCCTTCCCGGATCAAACCCAGCAGTAAATGCTCAGTTCCGATATAGTTATGACCCAGTTGGCGGGCTTCTTCGAGTGATAATTCTAAGACTCGTTTAGCCCTAGGGGTAAAGGGAATTTCCACAGCGACAAAGCCGGAACCTCTACCAATGATTTTCTCAACTTCAATCCGGGCATCTTTAAGATTGACACCCATCGACTTGAGAACTTTGGCGGCGACGCCAGTTCCCTCCCCGATCAAACCCAGAAGGATTTGCTCCGTGCCGACAAAGTTATGCCCCAGGCGACGTGCCTCTTCCTGGGCTAGCATGATCACCTTAATGGCTTTTTCTGTAAAGCGTTCAAACATGGCGTATTTCCATCACCTGTTGCGTGCCCGTGTACGCTGATTCTAGCATAGGAGACTTGTCAGGCTGTCTCCTATACAACAACCCGTCTATTTTTTTGGGGGAGATGAGGGAGCTGGGGGAGCTAGGGGAGCTGGGGGAGCTGGGGAAGCTGGGGGAGCTGGGGGAGCTGGGGAAGCTGAGGGAGAAAAAAATTTTCTATGAACAATCAACAAAGTACAGTACAAATGACGAATGACGAATGACAAATCACAAATCACAGATAACTAAATAGTTGCCAACCCTGACGGGTTAAGCGGGAGACGATTTGCTCATAGCGCTCTTGCAGGATTTGCTCAAATTCCGGCTGTTGTAACCCCTTTCGCCACAGAATTAGGGCATCTTCACCCGTATCTTGGTAATATCCTCGGCGTCGTCCGGCTGGAATAAAATCAAACTTTTGATAGAGAGACAGAGCAGCGTGATTCGAGGGTTTAACCTCTAAGGTTGCCCACTCCAACTGACGTTGTTTAGCGTCATTGAGTAAGGCATACAGTAAAAATTGCCCCAGTCCCTGATGTTGGTAGTTTGGATGCACCGCCAAAATCGTAATATGCGCTTCCTCCAGAATTGACCAGTAACAACCTAAACCCACTAAGCCATTCGGTAAAGGGGGATGCGTGGGTAAATCTTCCCCCAGGGAATTGTGTGGCATAACAACGGCTGAATGGCAACCCCATGGGCGCTGCTCCAAGCTGTTGTGTGCTTCTAAAACCAGTAATTGACTATTCGGGCTATTTAACTCACGTTCGTAGCCCGATCGCGTCCACAGCCCACCAAAACATATTTGATCCAGATCCACAGCCGCATTGAGTTGTGCTGTGGTTAGCGGCTTTATCTCTAAGACACTCACAGCAGTCAATTGTACACTAAATAACGGACGCTTTTGGTGTACCTGCCCATATCCATCTCAAGGATGATAACGACATTATGCTATTGACTGACTCCACTCAGGTGCAAAACTCTGGACAGCGATATCTTTCAGCGAACTCTCATCCCGATAGTCGTTCTCCCAATCAGGAACTGTTGCCGCTTACCGCCACCGTTAACAGCCAAGACTGTCTAGAAATTGGTGGCTGTGATGTCCAGGGTTTAATCGAGGAATTTGGCTCTCCCCTTTATATTCTAGATGAGGTCACGGTAAGAACGGCTTGCCGCCAGTATCGGGATGCCTTTGCCCGTTACTATTCCGGTGATACCTTAGTGCTGTATGCTTCAAAAGCCTGGAATTGTTTAGCGATTTGTGCGATCGCGGCATCGGAAGGTTTGGGTGTTGATGTCGTATCCGGAGGCGAACTCTACACAGCATTAGAAGCTGGGGTCAAAGCCGATAAGCTGTATTTCCATGGCAATAACAAGTCTATCGCTGAACTCCAGCTTGCGATTGAAAGCCATTGCACAATTGTTGTGGATAATCAGTTGGAGTTAGAAACTCTGGCAGATTTGGCACAAAAAACCTCTCCGGATACCCAGGTGCGGATCATGATTCGGATTACACCTGGGATCGAGTGTCACACCCATGACTACATCCGCACAGGACACCTGGATAGCAAGTTTGGTTTTGATCCCCACACTCTAGATAACGTTTTTGCCTTCATTAGTCAAAACCCTATTCTCGACTGTATTGGGTTACACGCTCACATTGGGTCACAGATTTTTGAGAGTCAACCCCACAAAGACTTGGGAGCGGTTTTGGTCGATTATCTCCAAAAAGCCGCTCAGTTCAATCTATCCATTCAAGAACTGAATGTCGGCGGCGGTTTGGGAATTCGCTATACCGAAGACGATGATCCCCCCACGATTGATGCTTGGGTTAAGGGGGTTTGTGAAGCCGTGGTTAATGCCTGTAACCAGCAGCAATTGCCCTTGCCGAGGTTATTATCAGAACCCGGGCGATCGATTATTGGACCCGCTTGTGTGACGGCGTATACCATCGGCAGCCGTAAGGAGATCCCGCAAACGCGAACCTATCTGGCGGTTGATGGGGGAATGTCTGATAATCCCCGTCCAATTACTTATCAATCGGTCTATCGTCCAGTCGTTGCCAATCGCATGTCAGCACCGATAACTGAAACCGTCACGATTGCGGGTAAACATTGCGAATCCGGGGATATTTTACTCAAAGATGCCCAATTACCCGAAACCCAACCTGGGGATCTGCTCGTGATTATGGGAACTGGGGCATACAATTACAGCATGGCGTCTAACTATAATCGTGTACCTCGACCTGCAGCGGTGTTAGTTAAGGATGGAACGGCTGAATTAATTGTGCAGCGAGAAACCTATCAAGACTTGATCCGGTTTGATCATTTACCGAAACGACTGGTATCCCAGGATTAGGGATGAAGGAGCAATGTAGAGACGCGCCATGGCGCGTCTGGGAGCTGGGGGAGCTTACCTGTTCCCTGTTCCCTGTTCCCTGTTCCCTGTTCCCTGACAAATGACAAATGACAAATCAGTCGCAACTCCCCGCCTAATCTCGTTACAATCAAGCCAGAGTCAAGCTCTCAGTTGCTAAACGTTTAATTAAGTTCAATGCCTGCGTCGTCGTCGGGTTCTTTTCCTGACTCTGGCTGGGTTCAATCCTTGTTGCTGCAAAGCGTTGATGTCGGATTGGTTCTAGCCCTCACCTATATGGTTCTCCTCATTATCGGGGAGCGTCGTACCTTGTGGATGGTTCGAGGGCTAATCGTCTTGATGCTAGCGGCAGCGGTCAGTAATCGACTAGGATTGACCCTGTTGAGTTTTGTGTTAGAAAAATTGGTGGTTGGTTCGGCTGTGGCGATGGCTGTAATCTTTCAGTCAGAATTTCGCCGTTTTCTCGAACAAGTCGGGCGGGGAGAAATTCGGCAGTTGTTTCAATCCCAACGCCGCCCTATCCCTAAAGCAGATAGCGTTACAGATGAAATTGTCGATGCGGTTAAAGAATTATCCCAAAATCGGATTGGCGCATTGATAATTATGGAGACCAATGGAACCATTGACGAGCGAGATTTTTCTGTACCAGGGGTACAGTTAAATGCCGAACTGTCTAAAGAACTGCTGCAAACCATCTTCCAGACGACCACATTACTCCATGATGGGGCAGTATTAATTCGGGGGTCTCGCGTCGCCGCAGCGGGTGTGATTTTACCTCTGTCAGAGCGAACGGCTTCACGACAACTTGGCACACGCCATCGAGCCGCTATGGGAATTACTGAGCGAGTCGAAAATTGCCTTTGTATTGTTGTATCCGAAGAAACAGGTTCTATCTCATTAGCAGAACGCGGCGGACTCAATCGACCTTTAACCAGTAGTAAACTCAAAGAACTGTTAGAGGCTCGATTTTCGACAGCGGTTGACCGTGAGGCAGTTGCCCCCGGTTTACGCAGTTTAGGTCGCCAAGTTAAGTCTCAGGGACGGCTACTCATTTCGCGTTTGCTGCGTCTGCCGTCATCGACTTCTCGAAAAAAGAAATGACTATTATTATACAACTATTATGCAAACGATACTAAAAGAATTACCAAGCGATCTCGACCAGGAACGCCTACCCAAACATGTCGCGGTGATTATGGATGGCAATGGTCGTTGGGCAAAACGTCGAGGCATTCCTCGGATTATGGGTCATCGCCGAGGCGTAGACACATTAAAACAGTTGTTGCGCTGTTGTGATGATTGGGGTATCCAAGCCCTGACTGCTTATGCCTTTTCTACCGAAAATTGGGGACGTCCTATCGAAGAAGTTGAGTTTTTGATGACGCTGTTTGAGCGGGTGTTAATTCGAGAACTCAAAGAGATGATGGAGGAGAATGTACGCATTCAGTTTGTGGGGAATTTAACGGCATTACCGCAATCCCTGCAAAACCAGATTGAACGGGCAATGACTCAAACCCAAAATAATACCGGGATTCAATTTACCGTGGCGACTAATTACGGTGGACGGGAAGAGATTTTGCAGGCTTGTCGGACAATTGCGACTCAGGTTCAACACGGTCAGCTTCAACCAGAGGATATTGATGAAGCGCTGTTTTCTCGTCATCTTTATACTGCCAATATCGGTGATCCTGATTTGCTAATCCGCACCAGTGGAGAGATGCGTTTGTCCAATTTTCTCCTCTGGCAAATGGCTTATGCTGAATTTTATATTACCGACGCTTTTTGGCCCGATTTTGACCGCGAAGCGTTTCATCAAGCTTTAATTGCTTATCAGAAACGAGAGCGACGGTTTGGAAAGGTTTGAGATTTAAATTTTGAGTTTTGACTGTTAAGGGCGTGCAATGGCGCGTCTGAATTGTCAGTTAATCATTCAAAAATTAACTCTGAGAATTGAGAATTTTAAGGACCAGAGAAAACTGCTGCTTCTACATCTTCGCGACTGAGGGAATACTTGAAAGAACGCATAATGTCACGTTGTCCTTCCGCTGCATTAATGTAACGCACAGCTAATTCCTCAACTTCCAGACAGAGTTCGGCTTGCCAATTTAATCGTTCCACGCGCCAGCAATTGAGTTCGTTGCTATCTTGTTGACATCCTTGAGAACGGAGCCATTTTTCGATTTCAGGAAGGGGATGGTTATAGAGAGGAGTGTCAGATGAAGGAAGTACCATAGAAGTCTTCATAGATTGAGGGATGGAACAAAAATAGGGATTGATGGTGGATTAGATGGGGAGAAAAGTTGGTTAGAAGGGGGATATCGAGGGATTCGCTGTAGTTGACTTAGGGGTGGCGTGGTGACTCGACTAGATAGAGATATCCCAGAAACTTGAAAGGCATTGTCTCCTCGGGTTAAGCCAATCACAATTGCCAGTACCAAGCATCCCACGAAAGTTATCCCCAAAATAAATAGGGCAAATAACTCGCCAGGGGAGAGGGGACGATCTGTGGGGTCAAGGTAAGCTGAGGATGAATGATCAACTCGCGATCGCACAACGGGACGGTTCAATCCGGGTGGAGGTTGAATGACGTTGACACGAGAATAGCGAATAGTTCGATCATACAGGATTCGCCGTTCTGGACTACTCAGAGTCGCATAGGCTTCATTAAGCTGTTGGAACTTCGTCTTTGCCGTTTCCTTTGGTAAGTCGGTGGTATCGGGATGGTAACGTTTACTCAGTTCCCGATAGGCACGACGGATATCTAGAGCAGATGCGCTAGGGTGTACCCCCAGAATCCCATAATAGGTTATGGATTGTAGCTCTTTACTTGTCCTAGTCTTCTGTTTTACCCAGTCTTGAGCCATCCTAGCTGGTATAACAAACGGTCTTTAACATTTTACGCGATCGCTCTCGGTTGGTGAGCAGATAAGGAAAATTCTGCTCGTAGTAGGGGCTTTAGCCAAAGACTAAGCCTGGGCAAAAGAGTTTACTGAACTTGACCAACAAACTTGGGGTCAGGGCGGGTTTATTGAATTGAGGGGTTTCTGGCAACAGGTAACGGTAAAACCCGCCCCTACGAGTCAATTTGTTTTTTCTGTATCTTGGCTGAATTGTCAAATAAAGCGGTAATAAAACCAAGATATAATTTGTGTGATTAGCTTCGCGCTTTGCCGAAGGCAATCGCGCTTTCTACTGTCCTTATCTGAAAGTGCTGCTGTAGAGCCTATAGGCAGGCACATTTGCCCATGGGAAAAACTATACCATAAAATCGTGCGATCGCCTGCTGAAACGCCAATTCTATCGGGGGTGATCAGAAACCTGGGAGAAATGGGTACACTTAGTCTAACTCTGCGCTAGTCGCACGAAAGCCTCCCCCCAGTCAGCAGGTTGTTATCAATGAATACTGTTTTAGTTGTCGAAGATTCTCTCAGCCAGCGGGAATGCGTTGCTCAGCAGTTAACGTGGAGTGGTTGGAATGTCATTCAAGCCCGTGATGGTGTAGAAGCACTCCAGCAAATTCAGATCAATTCTCCCGATTTAGTGCTATTGGATCTGCTGATTCCCCGGATTGATGGCTACAGAGTTTGTCGCCTAATCAAGGCAAATCCTCACACCCAAAATATTCCCGTGGTTCTTTTAACTGGAAAAGGACAGCGTTTAGCCCTTTCCTATGGTATTAAACACGCTGAGGCTTATGTCGGTAAACCTTGGCAACCGAGAGAATTGCTAGATACCCTGAAACGAGTGTTACTGGATACGAAAAAAGAACCGCAAATGGCTTCGGCTGATACCTGGACAGATTATGGTATTCTTATTTTCAAGATTATTAAACTTTATGAATGCCGCGTCCAACCTTGGACTGAGTATGGTTCCCAAATTATTAAACTCTATGAAAAGGCGTTGACAGCTTTTGAAAAGGCGTTGACAATTGAACCCTATCACCTACGAGCCAATCATTACCGCTTAATGGTTGAGCAAAAGTGGAGTAGTTTACAGGTAAAATTAGAACAGTCTCAACCCTGTAAAGTTTGTCAGTATTATCATGGCAAAGATGGAATTAACTGTGCTGTTTATCCCTGGGGGCGTCCGGGAGAATTTTGCCTAGATTGGGAATTGATTTAGTCGTTGTTTGTAGTAGGCTGTTCGGCATTTAAACCTTAATATCAATAATGACGAAAGCCGTGTAGTGCGTTTAGCGAAGCCATGCCGCAGGCTTTGCATCTTGCTCGCTACTAATACCCAATTTAAATGCATGACAGCTTAGGCACGAAGCGTGCCTTAATACTTTATTGATAAGCACTAAAGTGCTTACTACGGACAGGGAACGTTAAAAAAACAAGTAGGTGGGGATAATTAAAGTTGTTCCCTGTTCCCTGTTCCCTAATCTCAACCGTTAACTTTAATTGTGTCCACCCACTTATCAGGCACAATAACTAGCAATAACCCGCCCGATTCCCTTAAACCGCTGATAATAAGTTTGACTTACTTTATCTCCTTGATCCGAAAGCCGATCAATTCCAATCCCATTACGACCATCTTCTTTTCCCGAACTGTGAATATAATAGCCATCGCCTAAAAAAAGACCCACATGATTGATTTTCTCAGGTGTGCCAAAGAAAACCAGATCACCCGCTTGCGCTTCTGCTAAAGGAATTGATTGAATAAACGCCTGCTGCTGATAAGAATCTCTCGGTAACCAAATTCCCGACGCCGCAAATGCTGCTTGCATTAATCCGGAACAATCATAATTGGGTGCCACGGTTCCCCCCCACAGGTAATAATTCGGCTGCTGCATGGCTTTTTTGGTAAATGCTATCACCTCTGGGAGTTGGTGTTGGATTTGAGGACGGGAGAGTGCGATCGCATGATAAGGTTGAGAGGCGATTTCCAGTTGACTGATATCCTCGACTCGTAACCAAGCCTGATATCCATCCTCGCATAACTGCACCTTTACCGCTTGTTCCCTGGCTGTCGATAACAAGGGGTGTAAATGGCGTCCAGCCGCCGCTTGAGTGGCTAAACTCGTACAGGCGGGAGAATCATAGAGGTCTAAATTAACACGGCAGATGTACTCACCATGTTTTAATGCAGATAATTCTTGCAGTACCACCATATTGGTAAGCGTTGACATCACTTGTTGAGAGCAAATTATGACATTCTTTCGTAAGGACGACCAACTGGAAAAAATTGGCACAGAGATTCTCGACGCCGTTTGGTTAGAGTTTCCTGGACTCGCCCGCAATCAAATCGCTCTCACCTGGATGGTCTATGATCCCCCGATTCCGGTTAATACAGGGGGGGCGCTTTCGGCGGATGAATTTTGGAAGTATCCCGTCCGAGGTTTTAGTTATCGAGGGGTTGAGCGAATTTATCCAGCCGATTTGGTTGCCCTATTTTATCTGGTCGCCATTGAAGAATGGTTAGAAAGTGCCATGGTTGAATCATCGGATGAACTGGAACGGGCAATTAAGGCGATGATGGTTGATGCTAGCCATGATGCTTTAAGTTTAGTCGTCGATATCTTGAGTGGAACCACCAGTGGTCCAGAGTTAACCCCTGGTCCCTTTGAAACCTGGAAGCTACAACGTAATATTGTTAATCGTTACTTTCAATCCCTGGGTTGGCAAGACTTAGAGTCGATAAATGTCAATCAAAAAACCTGGAGTGATGGACCTTATGGTCGGGAACGGCTGTTTATGGGAACATTGATGGAAAATCGGAATATGTTAACCACCAATGCCACAGCACGGCTCCTCCATAGTATTGTGGGTGGCGTGACGGTATCCTCCGTGCGATCGCAGGTGATGATGAGTCTGCTTAAACGCAATCTGAACCCTGCCGATACTCAGGATACCCCCAATCATCAAATTACTGGATTCTTAGGCGCTGGTCTTCCGCCAGAGGCTCAGTTGTGGTCTAAATCCGCCTGTTCATCTCAAGTGCGCCATGATGCGGCTTACATCGAGATCCCATCGATATTACCCTATCTCCTGGTTGTATTCACTGAAAGCAAAACTCAGAGTCAAAATCTAGACCTTCTCCCGTTTATTTCTCAAAAGGTTGTACAAGCAATGAGTATTGTTTCCATTCATTAAGAATACGGAAAATTAGGGCAAGTTGCGGTAATCTATACAGAGGTTCTGGAAAATTACCGCAGAAAATTATTGGATTACGCATCTCTAAGATAATGAAACTTATTGAGAAGCACGTAGTTCGTCAAGGCACTCGAAAATGGAAAGAGATTGATGACTTAGCCTTCAAGTCGAAAAATCTTTACAACCGAGCCAATTACGAAATTCGTCAACATTTCTTTAAAACACAGCAAAATTTAGCGGTCGTCGTGTTAAGCGTGGGTTGTACCAATCAAAAATCGGCGTCAAATTCAACGCCGACATCAACGGCAGTTACAACATCATTCGTAAAGTAGTCCCAGATGCTTTTGGCAACGGGATAGAGGGTGTAGTAGTTCACCCAGTTAAGATTACTCTTGCCAACTAATTTCCGCGATCTTCCGCAAAATTAGGAACTATATTGACTTAGTGGCGAGGAAGCCGCAATCCTAGACAATAATAAGCAAATCGGTTTTGCTAATTTCAATCTTTACATCTTTTGTCGAGGAGTGACCTTGAAACATAATCTTTTACGCTCCGTTACTTACGGCGTTGGTTTAGGGGTAGTCACAATGGGGAACCATCCCTTACCCGTTCACGCTCAAGTATCTAGTCTAGGCGGATCATTGACTCGCTTAGAATCCATTGCGGCTGAGGTACGCACCGAGGGGACGGCTGAACCCGCCAATGCTTGGGTTAATCGACTGACAGGTGACCCCGCACTGACTCAAGATGCAGTCAATCTCCCGGCTGGGTCTTCACTGCCAGAAACTACACCCCTACCCAGTGCTACTGTAGACTCACCGACTCCCTCTGTATCCTGGAGTAAAGGACTCTCCAACAATTCAGCTACCGCCCAGAGTTCGCTGAATTCAACGGTTGCAGATTCTCCAGCCTCATCTCTAAAGCGTATCAGTCCAGAGGATGCGATCGCGACTCAGCCTATCCCCGAATCTCTGACATCATCTGCTGAGGCGCTAACCCTACAACCGACTCAGGATGCAGAAATTGTCTTGAATGAGTCACAGACTTTGGCTCAAACCGATTTGGATATCCGCCGAGGAACTCGCGGCGTTCCCAACTATTTAGGGATTGGGGTCAACATTGGTTTAACTGAAGATGATGATGAGGCTACCGATGATGGTGGCGGAACAGCGTTAGGGGATGCTGGTTTTGTGATCAACGGCAAAATCGGTTTGTCTCGTACTCTATCCCTGCGCCCAGGTGTAATCATTGGCGATGATGCACTCTTTATGGTGCCCCTGACTTACGACTTTATCATTCCCCGTGTTGATCCCTTTGAACCTGTGCGCTTTGCGCCGTTTTTAGGCGGAGGTGTCGCTTTGTCAACGGATAGCGATGACAATATCGGATTTTTACTGACTGGGGGTGTGGATGTACCTTTGTCGCGTTCCTTTGTCGCCAACGGGTCAATTAATATTGGTTTTATCGAAGATGAAACTGATATCGGGATTATCCTTGGCGTCGGTTACACATTTCCTGATTTCTAGTTCCTAGCCAATTTTTCTCGGTAGGGGCGACCCGCTTACCTAAATTAACAACACCATTCCACTCAATTGGGTCGGGTCGCCCTCTGTAGTATGCGCTCAGGCAATTGGTTGAGGCTTGGAGGTGAGCATGTAAGAAGACAAGTAAACCTCCACGGTTTAAACGCAAAAGACGGTAAGCTATTGAATAACAATAGTTTTGCGATCGCGCCTCCGAACTGACCCACACTCCTTTGTCTCAAGTCTTTAGTGGGTTCCATCAACGACAAAGGACAAATGACAAATGACCAATAACAAAGCTTATGGCAGATTCAATTATGGAAAACCGCGACTATACTCTAATCATCGATAAAAGTGGCAGTATGTCAACACCTGACCAACCTGGTGGACAAACCCGTTGGTATACCGCCCAAGAATCAACCCTCGCCCTCGCCCGAAAATGTGAACAGTTTGACCCCGATGGTATCACCGTTTACCTCTTTTCCAGTCGCTTTAAACGGTACGACAACGTTACCTCAGACAAAGTGGGACAAATCTTCTTAGAAAATGATCCCATGGGGCGGACTGACTTAGCCAGTGTACTTCAGGATGCACTCAATAGCTACTTTCAGCGCAAATCGGCGGGACAAACCAAACCCGAAGGCGAAACCATTTTAGTCATCACCGATGGGGAACCGGACGATCGCAAAGCCGTGATGCGAGTGATTGTAGAAGCATCGCGCCATATAGACAGGGATGAAGAATTGGCAATTTCTCTGATTCAAGTGGGTAACGATCCCACAGCCACGCGATTTCTCAAGATTCTCGATGATGAGTTGCAAGGGGCGGGTGCCAAATTTGATATCGTTGACACCGTTACCCTGGATGATATGGCAGATATGACGTTACCTGAAATCTTGTTGAACGCGATTCAGGATTAAACGGGCTCTCCCGTACATAAGGTGATAAATTTTCCTTATATGTGTAGCGATTGGCTTGATTTGAAGAAAACCTAGCTTAATCGCTTAATTAGTTGGGTTTCCTTCGTCAACCCAACCTACAAGCATTACACCGTGGGACTTTGGCTTAATTC
>NZ_JAVJNP010000171.1:0-27705 GCF_040217205.1 Coleofasciculus sp. A1-SPW-01
GGGGGAGCAATGATACATTTTCCCTGATAGCGGTGCAAGGGTATGAAAGGGTTTTACCTTATGTTCTTGAAGATGAGCCAATGTCCATGCTACTCAAAGCCTTGATAGATAAGGGTTTTGGAGTTGTGCAGCAAGCCCTAACTAAACCCGCCCCGTCTTTCGTGGGTGAATTATTGGGATGCTCCCATCCTGATACCCTTCTACCCCTCAACGGAGTAACAACACCGGACAAGGAGACAACCGTACCACTTGCTCAGCCACAGAACCCATCAAAACCCGCTTGACACCTGTGTGTCCGTGAGTGGGCATAACAATTAATTCAATTCCTTTTTCTTTGGCATAGTCCACAATTTCATGACTAGGAGTTCCAATCGAAACCTGATGCTGTACTCCTACATACCCCAGTTCACTCAGCTTGTTTTTCAAAAAAGATTGAGCGTTGTTTTGTCGAGATTCTGAAGTAACCGTTTTCCATATCGTACCTGGATCGACTGCACTCAAAGGCAGTAGAACGTGGATGACATGCAAATGAGATATGTCCTCGACAAACTCTAAAGCCGGAGCCAGTGCGGTAAAGGATATATCAGAGAAATCAGTCGGTACAAGCACATCGTTCTTTTTTAGCCAGCTCATAATTATTAATTGTTCATTTCCGTGTAGCTTGTGTGAATGGAAGCGATTACCATGAGATTCTGAATTTTTCTTTGAAGCCAGGGCGGGTTTAGTGACATCTGGATGACAAGAAACGATAATAGTGAAACCCGCCCCTACAACTCACAAAACTCAAAATTTGTTGGGATGCATTAGTTTCCAGCTTGGTGGGAATCTCCCAGAGTGGCGAGCTTTTCTGCATAAGTTGGCATTTGCCCCGAACGTAACCGTTCCATATAATTGCTAATGTCTCCCGCCACCTCATTGGAGAGAAAATAAGCACCAATTAAGTTGGGAAGTGCCATCATCAGCAGGGTTAAATCGCTAAAATCAATCACCGCACCAGGAGTAACAACGGCACCGATAAACACACAGGCGACAAAAATCAGCTTATAGATGATAATAGTGCGTTGACCAAAGAGATATTGCCAGGAAATCTCGCCGTAATAACTCCAAGAAATAATCGTGGAGAAAGCAAACAGGAAAATCGCGATTGTGAGAACCACCGGAAACCAGTCACTAACTGTAGCAAAGGCATTCAGTGTCATCTGGGAACCATCGATCGCTTCACCCGTATCTTGATAGACACCCGTTAGGACAATCATGATTCCAGTCATGTTGCAGATGATGATCGTATCAATAAACGGTTCTAAGAGGGCGACAATCCCTTCGCGTACAGGTTCATCAGTCCGAGCCGCCGAGTGCGCGATCGCGGCTGAACCAATTCCCGCTTCATTGGAGAAAGCACTGCGCCGCACCCCTTGCACGATAACGATAATAATACCGCCTTCAATACCGCCTTCAAGCGCTTCTGGGACAAAAGCTTGGCTAATAATTGTAGCGATCGCAGCAGGAACTTGGGGCAAATTCACCACCACAATCCACAGACACCCCAAGATATAAATCACCGCCATTGCGGGCACCAGCAACCCCGTTGTCGAAGCAATTCGCTCAATCCCACCAATAATCACAATTGCGGTTAACACTGCCAAAACCAGACCGACGATCCATCCCTGCATCCCCGGAAATGTACCCACAAACGCGATGGCGGCTTGGTTAGACTGGAACATATTCGCGCCACCCATCGAACCAAAAATCGCCAGCACGGAAAAAATAATTCCTAATCCTTTTCCCAGCGGACCCAACCCCATCTTGGTTAACCCGCGTGAGAGCATATAAGCCGGTCCCCCAGCGACGGTACCATCGGGTCGTTCGATGCGATATTTGAGTCCTAGGGTACATTCCACCAACTTAGTTGTCATACCCAGAAAAGCCGCCAGTGTCAGCCAAAACATAGCGCCTGGACCTCCCTCCTGGATTGCCACCGCCACGCCAGCAATGTTGCCTAATCCCACCGTTCCAGACAAAGCCGTCGCCAGCGCCTGAAAATGGGAGACTTGTCCCTCTTCCTCTGGGTCATCATACCTACCCCTTACCACATCGATCGCATGTTTAAAGGCACGGATATTGATAAAGCCCAAGCGAAGCGTAAAGAAAATACCTGCCACAATCAACCACACCACAATCAGCGGAAAACCACCGATGTCGTAGAAGAGAAACTTAAACAGGACAGCGACGATTGCCGAGAATACACTGTCGATCGCATTCAGGAAACCACCCGAGGCTTGGGCGTCTTGAGCAAGAACTCTAACGGGAAAAAATAGCAGCAACAAAGTGGCTAGCACCAACGCCGCTAGCTTTCCCCGTTGTTGACGTTTAAGCTGCACTTGGGAAATTGGCTGTTTTCTTGGGTATGTCATTGTGAATTTGATTGCCAACGTGATATCAATTGGGATATTCCACCCAGCCGAATTAGAGGAAGATTATAGCAAAATGATCACGACTTGAACGATAAATAAACAACTTTCGGTCTATCACTGGACTGGGGTTGAGGGTTGAGTATGCATGTAGCCAGTCTAGAGCGATCGCTAGTTCCCCCCTTTCAAAGCTCGCCTTCACTCCAGTTCCCCCCTTTCAAAGGGGGGCTTTATTTTATGGGGCTTTATTTTATGGGACTTGATAGAGTATTTGAGAACGGTTACCAATTTTAGCCATAGCGTCACTCAAGTTCCAAACCTTCGTCAGCCGAAGTATCAGTACCCGACTTGCGTTCCTGAAGCTGTAACATAATTTCTGCATGAACTTCGCGAGTGATGGGATAAAAATATGCCAAAATTAATCCACAAAGTAAGAACACGGTAGGCAATGGACCAACAACTAACCGAATCGCCAGCAACGCCGAAGCTGGTTGTTCTGGTATCGGTTGACCCGGTTCATTAGTCAAAAACCCCGCAAAATCCAGCGCTTGTCCCACAAGAAACAACCCCAACGCTAATCCCATTTTTTGCAGGAGTACCATAAACGAATAGAATATTCCCTCGCGCCGTTGACCCGTATTTAGTTCATCTAATTCAATCACATCGGGTAACATTGACCAAGGGATGAGATAGGCAATGGCAATGCCAAACCCTGCCATGACAAAGAGGAGATACATTAATCCCACCTGATCCCGTGGTAAAAAGAATAATCCGCCTTGGGCGACAATCCAGGCACTCATTCCCATAAAATAAACTGCCCGTTTACCGACGCGCTGACTTACCAAATTCCAGACAAAAAGCATCACTAAGGCTACACATTGAACCACTAATGCGGCGGTAAAATAGGACTCTTGACCCATCCAGTTAACCAAATAATAGGGAATAATCGCTGCTGTTAACTGAAAGGCTAACCAAGAAAACAGATAAATCCCGATGACATACAGAAAAGGACGATTGCTAAAGGCAATTTTTAGCTGTTCTAAAAAAGGGATTTCCGTTTCATTACTCTCCTCCACCGTTTGCGGCGATCGCCGTTCCCCCGCCGCCGTTGGATCTGTGGTTCCCCACACACACCAGTAGACGGGTAGAACAGACAGAATTGTACAGATGAGTCCCAAGACTAGATATTGTGTTTGATCATTGGGAATAACTTTAAAGATAAATTGACCCAAGGCTAAGGAGAGAATACTCCCACCAATGGAGAAGGCAAAGCGAAAACTATTCAAGCTGGTACGTTCGTTGTAATCTTGAGTCAGTTCTGGCGTCAATGCGGTATAGGGCAAATTAACACCTGTAAACGCCATGTTGAATAAAATACTGACAATCACGTAATACCAAAACAGCGCCAACTGATTGATAGGGGGTACAACCCATTGCAGGAAAAAGAACACACCAAAGGGAATACCGGATAGGATCATCCAGGTATGGCGTCGTCCCCAACGGAACCGAGTGCGATCGCTTAATACTCCGACAATGGGATCATTAATCGCATCCCAGATTTTGCCGATTAACAGCACCGTACTGGCTAACCCTGGACTTAATCCAGCTACATTGGTGAGAAAAATTAGTAAGGAGAACGCCAACAGGGTAGCCGTAATCCCCGCCCCCATATCACCCGCCCCGTAAGCCATTTTCGTGGAAAGATTAAGTTTTTCCGGTTGGGTGGGTTTTGGTGGAACTGAAGACTCTGATCGAGCGGGATTACTCATTGCCATTTTTTCTTGCTTAAACCCGTAAATTTAACACAACTTATTCAGTTTGACGAATCATGAGTATTTTTCACGAACGTATTCCTCCATGTCATGGACGTACCAGTTACCCTATTTGTTCTACTGATCCAACGGTTTCAGGAGAGGACACCCGATCAAATTGAGTGGGCGACAGGTGTTAATTGATGCAGGCGGATCGTCTCTACAACTGTCTTTCAGGTGTTTATTTTCTGGCGTCAACCCAACCTACAACCGATTCCACCATTTTAAATGCATATAAAAAACCTCAGCGCCTTTACAGAACCGATGTTCTTGTTGTCGCTGAGGATCAACTGAAGGATGCGTTTGATATGTTGCTCAATACATAAATAATTTTATGCGATCAGGAAATGTTGCCATTTGTTATTGATTTACGCCTCACTGTTTTCTATTTCTTCATAATTCATAATATTTTCCTGATAGCTTGCTTGAGTCTTGTATTACTACTTTTCAGAACGGTAATATCTAAACGATTAGCCGATTCAGCCTGAAGCAAAGCATTCATCGCGTTGTAATACAAATCGGTATCGTAAGCCATTAAGATTAAATCAACTCCAGCGTTAATGGCTTTTACTGTAGCCGCCTCTAACCCATCTTGACTGCTATAAACCGCATGCATACTAAAATCATCTGTAATCAGAATGCCATTATGCTGCCATTTGTCTCGAATAATGTCTGTAACAACTTGTTGAGAAAACGATACAGGATGGTCAGGATCAACGGCAATTAATTGAGCGTGTCCCAACATCGTAAAGGCATTTGTTTTGCTCATGACTTCCCGAAATGGCACCCAGTCTGCTTGGATTAATTCCGCTACCGACGTTTTCAATTGAGCATCCTCAAGATGGGTATCTGTATCCACTCGTCCCAATCCAGGGAAATGTTTAATGGTACAGGTTACGCCATAGTCGGCTAGGGTTTGGCAATACCATAATGCCACCTTAGCCACAATATCTTTATCGGCGGATATGGCTCTCAGATAAATTTTAGAATATTTATCTTCAGAACTGATAACCCCATAATTTAAATCCACGACTGGGGCAAAGTTTAAATTAATACCAATCTCGGACAATTCTTTAGCCTGAATACTAGCATAGCGGATAACGTCTTCTTTGGCACTATCGATATCTTTTTTATCTTTAATAATTGATGATAAGGGGGGTAATTGAGTTAAAGGCGGAGATAATCGCGAGACAATACCGCCTTCTTGATCCGTAGCTATCCACAATGGTGATAACTCCTGATTGGCGCGAATGGCTTGTAACGATTGGATTTCTTGGTTAATTTCGTCTGGGGTTTTATTCTGGATATTTCGTCTAGTGATAAAGACACCAGCGATCGCGCCTTTTTTGACCAGAGTTTTTACCTCCTCAAGATTACGATAACCCACAATAAAATGCTGCCCCAGAGTTTCCAGTTGGCTTGCTTCTCGATTCAGAATCGCTTGTTTAGTCAACTGGAACTTAACTTCCGTCGTCACCGCCAAAGAAAAACTGAATGACGCGATCGCTAAAATAAAAACGCTGAGAATAACTTGTCTTTGGCTTGAATTTCTCGTCCAGCCTAAAATTTCCGAAACGATTAATCCCAAACTGATCATAAAGACCAAACCAAATGCCCAATCCCTTAAACTTGCCAACCATGGCGTTCTAAAATAAACTGCCGGAAACACTAAACTGACAGCCAAAGCCAGTTTTACGAGTTTGATCAAAAGTTTAAAAAACACAATCATGGGTCATTGCTGAAGGAACAGGAAATAGTAAATCATATTATTACCGATTGTTTTCCCAACCCCATAAAACATTAATTTGTATACTCAAACTCCCTCTGCGTCCCTCTGCGCCAACCTCTGCGAACCTCTGCGTTAAAAACGGACTTAATCGGAATGGAACTTATAGTAGGCGATGTGGCTTTTATAGCACTAAAGCGCAACTACCAAACTCTATCATACGTCATACTTACCCGGAGACTCGGCAGCTCTCGGCGACTGAGAAGGTTTCACTTCGTAAGGTTGAGAAGGTAAAATTTCCAACTGTCGATGCTTCGGCTTCTCCACTTCCTTGGGTTTAGGTTTGGGTTTAGCTTTGGCTTTTCCACTAGAACCGCGTCGCCGTTGAGAAGTACCTTCTTCACTGGTATTTTCCGCAATGACTTCATACAATATCGCCAACTTATTCTGATCAGTTCCCTTGCGTAACACTCGCCCTAATCGCTGCACATATTCCCGTTCTGAACCTGTTCCCGATAAAATAATCGCCACTCGTGCATCAGGAACATCAACCCCTTCATTTAAAACATGGGAGGCGACCAAGATTTTATAGTCTCCCTCGCGAAATCGTTGGAGAATCTCGTGACGTTCTTTGACGGGAGTGTGGTGGGTAATCGCGGGAATCAGCAATTCTTGGGAAATCCGATAAACTGTGGCATTATCATTCGTGAAGACCAAGATCCGTTCCGGATAATGTTTCGCGACTAAATCGGCTAATACTCGTAATTTCCCTTCCGTTCCTAAAGCAATTTCCTTAGATTCCCGATGGGCTAACATAGCGCGACGCCCTTGTTGAGAACCGGCACTGGCTTGCACAAACCGTTGCCATCCGTCTAAACTACTTAGGTAAATATTCGACTCTCTTAAAAAATCATTCCGCAGTTTCAGACAAGCATCGTAGCGATCGCGCTCTTGGTGTGATAGTTTGACTTTAATCTGCACCACCTTATGTTCTGCCAAGGCTAACCCAGCCAAGTCATCGGGGCTTTTGCGATAGACCTGTTGACCGATTAAGCCATCTAGGTCATTATGACGCCCATCAGTACGTTCTGGGGTAGCCGTAAGTCCGAGTCGGTAGGGTGCGATCGCATATTCAGCAATGGCGCGATAAAAGTCGGTGGGTAGGTGGTGACATTCGTCAAATATTAACAACCCGTATTGATTTCCCAGGGATTCGGCGTGAATCGTAGCGCTATCATAAGTAGCAATTAAGATGGGTGTGCGATCGCGCGAACCTCCCCCCAGTAATCCTACCTCCACATCCGGAAACGCAGCTTCTAACTGCGCGTACCATTGATGCATTAAATCCAAGGTGGGTACAACAATTAACGTACTGCGAGGCGTCGATTGCATCGCCAGTTGAGCCAGATAGGTTTTTCCGGCGGCGGTAGGTAGTACCACTACCCCGCGACGCCCTGCTAATTTCCAGGCTAATAAGGCTTCCTGTTGATGGGGATAGGGTTCCATCTCAAAACTGCAAACCAACTCCAAAGGAATAAATTCCTTCGCATCATCAATAAAATCAACCTCAGAGGCTTGCAGCATTTCCACCAGGGGGCGATAGTGCATCCCTGGAATCCGAAACTTTTCCACTCGATCATCCCATGTCGCATAATCCACCCACGCCTTACCCCGTGGGGGTGGATGGAGGAGTAGGGTTCCTCGGTCAAAGGTTAATTTTGGGGTACGAGCCATTCGTTTATTATGTAGTAGTCCCCTCAGTTATTGTATTGTGCCAGAGTCGAGGGCGCGATCAGCTATCTACATACTGTTTTAGACCTAAGGCAAAAGAGCGACAGTGGGGGTTAGAATGATTGAGGTTGTGCGATCGCGTCAAGTAAACTTTTTCTATGCATGCCCTTTCAGTTCCAACGTGGATCATTCACGTCTCTAGCGTTATCGAATGGATTGCCGCTATCTGGTTAATCTGGAGTTATGGTGACATTACAGGCAATCGTTACTGGTGGGCATTATCTTGTGCCATGTTTCCTGCCTTAGTCGGTGCGATGTGTGCTTGTACCTGGCACTTTTTTGACAATCCTGAATCGTTGGATTGGTTAGTTACCCTGCAAGCCTCGATGACGGTATTAGGAAATATTACCCTTTGTACTGCCGCTTGGTGGATTTGGCGTTGTGCGCGAAAAGCTGATCAGAGTGATAGCAGCGAACCGGAAAAATCTCAAACACCCGTTGATGTTGTTTAGCCAAAATACTCATTCAGAGGGGTAATGAACAAGGGCGCACGTCTATGCGCCCCTACATTAATCGATAATGTGATGATTTCTAAAGACACTTTGTTTGCAGTTTCCTTATTCCCTTACCTAGGTTTTTTGTGGTTTCTAACTCGTTCCGGACAAACCCCACGGTTGGCACTGATTGGATTTTATGCGCTATTGGTGTTTGTGGGAGTGACGATTCCGGCGGGAATTTATGCCAAGGTTGCGTTTGGGGAACAATTAGCCAATGTGGATTGGTTGCATGGGAGTGCTGAGTTTTTTCTCACCCTATCTAATATTTTGGTCGTGTTAGGTTTTCGCCAAGCGATTATTCAACACAAGCGTTCCTCATCTTAAGTTGAATGGCACTGACTTAAGCTGGGTTCGTAGTAGGCACTTTAGTGCCAGAAGCGCTAAAGCGCTTACTACAAACTCTAAAGTGCCATGAGACGTGCCATGGCACGTCTCTACATTCAACCCAGCATCGGCGCTTTTCGGGGATAGCGCTGCATTAATGATCTCACCTCTCCAGCATGATAGGAACTGCGGGTGAGGGGAGAGGAGACAACTTGTAAAAAGCCGATAGATTCGCCAAACTCTCGCCAAGTATCAAACTGTTCTGGGGTGATAAAGTCAGTCACGCCTAAGTGCTTTTGAGTAGGTTGAAGATATTGCCCAATGGTGAGAATATCACAATTGACGGCTCGCATATCCTGCATCACTTGGCGCACTTCGGCGTCAGTTTCACCTAATCCCACCATGATGCCAGATTTGGTGTAAATCCAAGGGGCGAGTTCATGAGTGCGTTGAAGAAGTTCAAGCGATCGCGGATAATCTCCTTGAGGGCGTACTCGTCTATAGAGTCGGGGGATGGTTTCGGTATTATGGTTGAGGACTTCGGGTTTAGCTTGGAGAATGGTTTCTAGGGCATCCCAATTCCCACACAAATCTGGAATTAATACCTCGATGGTGGTTTGAGGCGAGATAGCACGAATCGCTTCAATGCAGTGGACAAACTGAGAAGCACCCCCATCAGGTAAATCATCCCGATTCACCGAAGTAATTACCACATGCTGAAGTTTCAGTCGCCCTACTGCTTCCGCTAATCGCGTGGGTTCTGTAGGATCAAGGGGTTTGGGTTTCTTCTCGAAATCAATATCGCAGTAGGGACAGGCACGGGTACAGGCAGGTCCCATAATTAAAAAGGTAGCAGTGCCAGCATTGAAGCACTCACCGATATTGGGACAAGAGGCTTCCTCACAGACGGTATTGAGTGCCAAATCCCGTAAAATATCCTTAACGTTGCCCACGCGCTGCCATTGCGGTGCTTTGACTCTTAACCATTCAGGTTTAACGACCACTCCTGAACATGCTCCCACGAAAGTACCAGTGTTAATCCTAACAAGTCTGTGGTAGTATGGATGAGATATTGCGGGATGTAGCGCAGCTTGGTAGCGCACCTCGTTCGGGACGAGGGGGTCGCAGGTTCAAATCCTGTCATCCCGATTTTGAGTTAGTTAAGTGGTGAGATTTAAGCCTGGAACTAAAGTTCCGGCTAAAAGCTGAAACCCGTTAAAACGGGTTGAACGCCTTACTCACTGACAGGCTCCCGGTTTTGTGCCGACGCGATCGCTCTGAGATATTAGCCTACAGAGAAATAAGGTATAATTTTGATTCGGCACAACACTATTCAAAATAATCACATAGCCTGGAACTAAAGTTCCGGCTAAAAGCTAAAACCCGTTAAAACGGGTTGAACGCCTTACTCACTGACAGGCTCCCGGTTTTGTGCTGACGCGATCGCTCTGAGATATTAGCCCACAGAGAAATAAGGTATAATCTTGATTCGGCACAACACTATTCAAAATAATCACATAGCTTGTAAATGTTTGAACCCGTTTTAACGGGTTTGAGCTTTTAGCTGGAAATTTATTTCCTAGCTCACTTCCTAGCTCACTTCCTAGCTCACTTCCTAGCTCACTTCTTAGCTCACTTCTGTAAAAATAATGTCCTTATGGCGCACCTACTACCACCTCATTTGGGCAACAGAATCCCGTCAACCTCTGATTACTCCAGAGCGAGAATCTGAATTATACCGTTATATTATTGGCAAGGCTGATGGGATTGGCTGTATTCTCCATGCGATTGGGGGTATGGCGGATCATATTCATCTGGTGGTTTCAATTCCTCCAAAGTTATCCGTTGCTGATTTTGTCAAGACAATTAAAGGGAGTAGTGCGTATCATTTGAATCATCTGCCATCGGCTTCTTCTTTGGCGTTTAGTTGGCAACACGGATATGGGGTGTTTACCCTGGGAGGGAAACAATTGGAAGAGGCGAAGGCTTATGTGCTAAACCAGAAGACGCACCATTTAAATGGCACGGCAATTCCCGCGTTGGAACGGGATTTTGAGGTGAATAAGTGAGTGATTGCTCCTGGAAATACGTTTCCTCAAAGCCAAGGCAAACGTTAAAACGGGTTGGTTGTTCTCGCCATAAGATTGAGCCGGGAAATCAAGTTACGGCATCCAATGCGAATTAGATTTATTATTTTGTATTAAAAATAATCGTAGTCTGGAAATAATTAGAATTCTATGCTTAACTCGTTTTAACGGGTTTTAGCTTTGAGCCAGAAATTTATTTCTTGGCTCTCTTGTTTAAATCGCTGAGACTGTTCCTTAATGTCAATCTCCAGAATGCGATCAAACAGAACCGGAAACCTTTGCTGGGGTGGTGATTCTACCGGATCAGACGGCGATTGAAGATCAGACAGTCCTCCACATAAATTCTGTAAGCTGTACTAGGAAATGTTAAGGAGCCTCAAATCCTTACTGTTTCTTCCTAATCTCAACCGTTAACTTTAGTTTTGTACGACTACTTATTAGCGGAAAACGGCTGGTAATGATTAGGTATTGTCATGAAACTTAAATGGGCGATACTGGACTCGAACCAGTGACCCCTTCCGTGTGAAGGAAGTGCGCTACCACTGTGCTAATCGCCCCTAGCCCACTAAATTAACATAGCGCCGCCTGAAACTACAACTCACACTATTAAATATCTTGTGGATATTCCTTCCACAATGAAGTAGTGTGATGTAGACTTCGGTGATTGCCATTTCCCAAAATCAGGTGATCCACTAAAGGTGTTTCGATTAGTAGCGCCCCCTGCAAAAGCTGTTTGGTCAAATAAATGTCCTTCTCAGAAGGTTCAACACTACCCGTCGGATGACTATGCCCTACAATAAACCGCGTCGCCCCATGGCGCAAAACAGCTTGTAAAATCTCACGAGGACAGGCTAATGTCTCTGTTGCTGTACCAACGGAGATGAGTTTAATCCCCAATAAGTGATTTTTCACATCCAACAGCAACACAGCAAAACGTTCCTGAGTTTGCCACATTAACTCATGACTGAAAGCCGCCGCCGCCGCCATGGGACTATCAATGATCGTGCCTTCTGTGGGGCGAGACTGAAAGGCGCGTTTCCCAAGTTCAATGGCGGCTAGCATCGTGGTGGCTTTGGCCGGTCCGACGCCATGGATACGCATTAACTCTTGGGGTGAGATATCTCGCAATACCGCCATGGGATCGCGTTCATCTTGACTTAATTGCTGCAAAATATATTGTCCCAAACCTACTGCTGAAAGTTTACCTTTCCCCTGACCTGTGGCAAGCAAAATAGCAATCAGTTCCGCTGTCGCCAAATTTTTGGCACCGATCGCCATTAATCGTTCGCGTGGACGTTCGCTAACAGGAATATCGGTAATTCTAAGGCTATAGGTCATAACGCTACCCTATCACTGCGGGACAAGCCGATCATTATCAGGTTCGGTTGAATACTTACACGTTGGTACTGCCGAAGGCAAATGACTCCAAGGTAAGAACTAAGGTGGCACGGTAAAAGTCAAGAATCACTGTCTAGAGGGACATGATATCATGGCTGAGATATTATTGCTATAATAATAGAATTTTGGACTCAGATTTGTAAAGTTAGGTGATTGGCGATTGGGGCAGAGGGAATGTGGCGTCTGACCCACTATTAACTGTAGTCTTTTCACCGTTAACTGTGGTGACAGCAAGGGACACCCTAACGGTGATGGAGATGATTCAGGAGTTCTATATCAACATATTGGTTATCTCCAGCATCTCCAGCGAGAACGCTAAAGGGTTGATCGGGTTCTCCGAGATGATTTAACACGAGTACCGCCTGGGTAAAATCTTGGTCTTTTGTATAATTGTTGACTGTAATTAGTGTGGTGATACCTGCTTGTGCTGCTGCAATTAAACCCTGATCAGAATCTTCGATCGCCAAACCATCGTGGGGTGGTAAATCCATTTGCCGCAGTACATAGTTGTAAATATCGGGGGCGGGTTTTTTGGCGGGGACGATATCACCCGCCGCAATCAGGTCAAACCACGCCGGACTCTCATCCCCTAGGGTATGCTGCAAAAGGGCAGTTACATTAGTAGGGGCGGTAGTGGTGGCGATCGCTAACCGTATTCCTTGCGATCGCGCCGCTTTAATCAATCGTTGCACACCCGGACGTAGGGGGATAGAACCCGTGGCGATAAGTTGCTGATAATGGTGAGTTTTCGCCCGATGCAGATTGGCAATGAACTCGTCGAAATTAGCCGGAGGTTGGAAATCGGGGCGGTATTGCTTCAAATAATAGCGGATACGTTCTTTCCCACCAGCAACCGCTAATAGTTCACCATAGAGGGAAACAGACCAATTCCAATCATATCCAGCTTCGGCAAAGGCGCGGTTAAAGGCGACGCGGTGTCCGTCTTGTTCTGTATTGGCTAATGTCCCATCAACGTCAAAGATTAATGCTCGAAGTTTGGTCATTGGTCATTGGTGATTGGTCTTATGTCAGCAACTATACCGACAGAAGATGTAAACACGCAAGCGGCTTTTGGAAGCGAACAAAACCTTTCTTTGGGAAAAAAGTCGGACAAACAACGTAAAATCCCCCAAATTTTAAGCGGGGGATCAGCTTATCCAATCAAGGGATTATTATGCGTTTTTCGTAACCAGACCGTAGATGAACAAGACGACCATCGCGCCCACAATTGCAATCAGTAAACCCCACCAAGTAAAGCCTGTAAAACCGACTCCAAAGAGTAAGTTACCAATCCAGCCTCCAACTAAAGCCCCAACGATTCCCAGTGCCATCGTCGCCAGGATACCACCGCCTTGGTGACCTGGATAAATCACCTTCGCGATCGCGCCAGCGAGAATTCCTAAAACAATCCAGGCTAAAATTCCCATAGTAATGTCCTCCTTGGTTTAATAGTTTAATGCTTAACCAATCAGATTTTAATCAACACAGTTTTTAGAGTATCAAGCAAATGTATTGAAGTTTATCTATCCTAAGAAAGAAGGTTGATGAGCTATTTACATTACTTAAATAAAACTGACACAGCTAAAATGGTGGCATAGATTTTACGATTAAATCGGGCGCACGTCGGTGCGCCCCTACAGTTTCTGGGCGTAAGCTTCATCCATCTTACTTAGGTGTGCCACACCACTACCCATATCTTGCCCGCTAACCTACCTATGTCTCATGCGCTAACCTACCCATGTCTTGAACGCTTGCTTACCCTCGCCGCCTGAATGTTACCGGATAAACCCCAATCAGATTTAAGATGGACAAGAATTAAGGTCAATCAGGCAATTTGAGATGATTCTTCGGCAACTGATAGCATTCCTAGTCGCGATCGCTCTATTCGTTCATCCTCTATCTGCTCAAGCGGCTGACTATCCGCCTCCCTTATCCTACAGTCACGCCCAACTCACAGGCAAAGACTTTTCCGGTCAAAATTTACAGACGGCTGAATTTGCTAATGCCAATTTACAGTTAAGTAATTTTGCCTATGCTGACTTGCGAGGTGCTATTTTTAGTGGTTCGGTGATGACTCATGCCAATTTGCATGGTGCGGATTTAAGCTATGGCATGTTAGATCAGGCAGATTTGACGGGTGCAGATTTAAGTGATGTGATTTTAGTCGAAACCCTCTTACTTGGATCAGTATTTGATAATACATTAATCACGGGGGCTGACTTCACTGATGCTCTCTTAGATGGCGCACAACTGAAACATTTATGTCAGCAGGCTTCAGGGATTAATTCTAAAACGGGTGTAGCCACAAGCGATTCTCTTGGTTGTTCTTAATGTCTGTGTACAGGCTTTTGACACTCCCCGCCCTACAAGTGCGGGGATTCTTTGCTCATCAACTCAGCTTGCCTTGACAGGATTTCTCCAATCAAGGTAGAGGCTAAATCTCCCAAAGCGTTTGGATCTAAGATCCGAGTTCCGACATGCCCTGCCGTACACCATCCTAATTTCAGAATATTAATAGCAGCGTTCCAGTCCCGATCTAAAATACATCCACACCGACAAACATGAGTTCTAGTGGATAGAGACTTCTTGACCACTGCGCTACAGCTAGAGCATTTTTGAGAAGTGTAAGCCGGATTAACTGCAATAGTTATTTTGCCAAACTTAACTCCGAAATACTCTAACCACTTTCTGAACTGATACCAACCTGCATCATTAATCGACTTAGCTAAACAGTGATTCTTGACTAGATTTTTTATGCTCAAATCTAGCCTTCGGCAAGCCGCTGGCGCGTCTACATAGGCAACCCAATCGTTAGATTGGATTACGCAACGTGCCACTCTCTTGGCATGTTCTTCACGCTGCCTACTTATTTTGAGGTGAAATCGCCCTAGCTTATTAATGGCTTTTTTTCGGTTGGTTGAGCCTTTCTCCTTGCGTGAAACTCTTCTCTGAAAGAAGCTTGAGACCCACTATTCCGGTCACAACACCTACGAATGCGTGTCTAGCTTTCCTTAAGCCAGTTTGTAGCTCTGTTGTTCAACATTAACCAGCAAGTACGGGTTTACGAGCCGTGTGTTGAGCGCAAAAAGCCGAGATATCAAAGACGAGGCAAACCTAACCAGTAATGAGAGGTGCAGTAATGCGCGTTTTCGTTCTAGACAAAAACTTGAAACCTCTTGACCCTTGTCATCTAGCACGGGCGAGAGAATTATTGAACAAACTAAATATTTGAAAACAATTCATAAGGCTGACGGTTATGAATATACATACTGAAAACCAGGATTCGCTGTCGCTCAATTTAAATATTGGCAGACCCTTCCCCAGACGCTAAACCATCGACGGTACTCGCTGCGCTCGATATAACCGAGACGGATATATCGTCCGCCCCCTTGCCGCATTTTAGGGTGGAAATTTATGTAACCCAAATCAATTGACCAATCTCTCAGTATGCACTGAGCAGACGCGACATTGCACCTGAGAAAGAGGCATAGGGTCGGAATTCAGACTAAAGTAGTATACAAATCGTTATAAATACCTGCTCTGAGGAGAAAAATTCATGCCAGCCCGCTCTTTTACTTCCACATTGAGAAAACTAACCGCCTGTTTAGGTTTAGCCAGTCTCGGTACCGCGATCGCATTACCCGCCAACAGCGTCACCGACTCCCCTCGTCTCTTGAAGGCAGAACCCGGACTCCACCTGATTGCTCAACGGGGTGTGAGCAATATAGCCGATGAACTCGAAACCGCCAACGACGCTTTCTCCACCCTCACGGCTGCAATTAAAACTGCTGGACTCACTTCAGCACTGGCGAATAGGAGACCCATTACCATTTTTGCCCCCACTGATGAAGCCTTTGCTGCTTTACCCGATGGCACTGTGGCAACGTTGCTTCAACCCCAAAACCGATCGCGATTAACTGAAATCCTTACCTATCACGTTGTCCCCGGTAACATTAACACCTTTGGCTTAACCCCCGGTTCGACCTTACGGTTAACCACCCTCGCGGGTAAACCCGTAACCATACGAGTCAGTAATGCTAGCGAAGTTTTTGTCAATGGTATACCCGTCGTGATGGCAGATATTCCTGCCTCTAACGGCATGATTCACGGGCTTAACGGGGTTCTATTACCCTAATGGAGATCCGCTGTAGGGGCTTGGTTACCAAGCATTGGTGTCAACTTAAGCTAGACCCCTATCCCCCTCGTTCCCCCCTTATAGATCCCCCTCCCGTCCCCCTTAAAAAGGGGGAAGCCAGAGGATGCTTCGCTTTTTTTGCACGGCAGAGGGGTGCAAGAGAGTCCGGTTCCCCTTCTCCCCTTTGTGGGAGAAGGGGTTAGGGGATGAGGGGGAAAGGATTAGACGAGTATACAGACACAGCTTAAACACGGATGGGTAACCAAGCCCCTACTATCTACATCAACTGATTTAACCAAGGACTCACTTCCACCAACAACAGTTGACCAAGCTGAAGCAACTGGCGTAATCGGATAATTGTCCAAGGATTTGCCGCCGTAAGCTGCGCCTGATCATGTCCATTCTTTTGGTCACTCAGGCGTTGGGCTTGAATCGCCAGTTCACACGGCGGCACGATTGAGGTGTGTAAACAGTTGAAAAAAAGTTCCTGACAACGGTCTAAGGCTAAACCGAGGTTCAGCCGATTGCCAATCTCAATCAACCGATCAATCTGGCGGATATCATCGCCGAGGGTATCTGGATCACCCTCATGCAACAGTTGCCACAGCGATCGCCAAATTAAGGTTTCCAGCGTTAGCTTGGCTTCTGGGATGTTCAGATGACAGCGTAGATGTCCCGCTTCTGTGGCGATCGCTTCCAATTCGGCGATCTGAGCATTGATAGCTTGGGGATCACTCACCTCCATGTCTAAAGCTTTAATCGCAATTAAACAACGGTTGGATAACGCAATTTCTGCTGCTACTTGCAATTCCTTCGGTACGGGCAATTCATCCCGATGGAATGCCATCAACACGCCGTAATTATCCCGGTACATCTGGTTATAAAGCTGATCTAATCGTGTCAGGGTTTCCTGACTAATTAGCTGCATAATCCGTTGTCGTTCCTCAGCAAACAGATTCTGTAAACTGAACGACTGCTCCCCAAACATCTGATTCATTGCCAGAATCGTATGGGCAGCACTGGCTTGCTTGAGGGCATCAAAAATATTGTCCCTCAATTGGGTATATGCCCGACGTCCGGTAAAGGGTTGAATACAGCAGTGGAAGTCCCAGCCGCCGATATGGAGAACGGCAAAAACCAATTCCATATTTTCCCAGGTAATCTCCGACACCAGTCGCAATTGACCCACTGCCAACGTCAGTGAACCCATACGTTGGAGTTGATAGTCAAGCTGGTGGGCTTCGTAGCAGTAGATCCGTTCTTGTTGGGAATAGTTGGTAAATAAGGAACTAATCGCGTAATGGGCAGCAACTTGTTGGAAGGTAATTTGCGACGACACAACCAGTTGCCGATAGACCACATCCCCGGTTTTAAAGCAGTCTACATTACTGGGTGCTACAAGTAGGCGTTCCAAGAACCCTAGCTCAAGCTGGATACCCACCACTTCCCCAGCTAACTCCAACGCCCGTGCTGCATAGCGTAAAATCTGTACCCCTTCGGGACGGGAGATTTCCTCAAAGAACCAACCGCAACTGGTATACATCAGCATGGCGTGGCGTTGCATTTCCAACAGCCGTAGAGCGTCGATTTGGTCAGTGGGAGAAAGAGGTGCAACGCTATGACGGTTGAGGAATTGCTCCACATTTTCCAAAGAGCGATCTCTGAGTACCTGAATATACTCATCCCTCGCCGCCCAAGGATCGCGGAAAAACTGACGCCCCCTCTCGTCATACACCGGAATCAACTGATCCCGCAGCCAGTTCAAACTTTCTCGCAGGGGACGCCGCCATTTTTGATGCCAACCCCCGCCGCCACCACAGCCGCAGTCATCTTGCCAACGGTTGACACCGTGGGAACAACTCCAAGCGGTTACGGGTTTGAGAATCACTTCCCACGTCGGCGGACTGATACTGAGATAATGAGCAAAGTTGGTCACCGTCCAGTTACGGCGGGGAAAGACTTGGGTAAAAGCATGGGCGATACACATTTCCGTGTGGCGTTTGTGATGTCCGAAGGTTTCCCCATCGGTTGCCACACTGATAATCTGGGAGGGACGGTGATCCCCATGAATCGCGATTCCCAGACGACCGGCGAAATGTTCGGAACTACTGAGAACATCGCTAAACCCCATATCCCGTGAGATGGGACCGTCGTAGAAAAAGATGTCGATAAATTCACCACTTTCCAGGAAACAACGGTAAGGGCGGCTGGGATCAATCTGACCTCCACCTACTTCATGCCATTTAGGATCAGGATTGTCTTCGGTTGGCAAAACCCGACAGCGTTCAGCTTGGGAGGGAGCAAGAATAATAAACTTAATCCCTTCTGCCACTAACGCTTCCAGGGTGGGGTAATCTACCGCCGTTTCCGCCAGCCACATCCCTTCGGGATCACGACCAAAGCGAGAGCGGAAATCTTCCATTCCCCAACGGATTTGGGTGTATTTATCCCGTTCATTGGCGAGGGGAAGAATGATATGGTTATAGACTTGCGCGATCGCATTGCCATGACCGTTGAGCCGTTGACAACTCTTGCGATCCGCCTCTATGATTCGCTCATACACTTCCATGTCGTAGCGTTCTAGCCACGACATCAGCGTCGGACCAATATTAAAGCTGAGATATTCAAAGGTATTAACGATCCCCACCACTTCGCCGTAACCATTTAACACCCGGGCAAAGGCGTTGGGGCGATAGCATTCGTGATGAATCCGCTCATTCCAGTTATGAAACGGAGCCGCCGAGGGCTGACGTTCAATGGTATCCAGATAGGGATTTTCACGGGGGGGTTGATAAAAATGCCCGTGAACAGTTACGTAGACGCCCCTGGCTGTCTGCAGGGGATCATGGTCTCGCCCAACCTCCTCGGATAAGGTAGGGATGGGATTTGCCGCAGCTTGTGAAGCTGAAAGTTCAGCAGCAGAAGTCATTTAGATCACCAAATTCCACAGAAAACGTAGTCAGACAGATTCCCTTACTCTAGTCATTTTCGCTCTTGAGTAGGGATAAGTTGAGAGATTCGCTAAACGAATTTTAGGTTGAAAGCTAGCCATTTCAGTAGGGAACGCCAGCTCGGTATAAGTAGTCGGACAAAAGTAAAGTTAACGGTGAGGATTGTCATTCGTCATTCGTCCTTTGTCCTTTGTAAGGATTTGAGTCTCCTTATCATTTCTTAGTACAGTGTACAGAATGTATACCCAGATCCTTAGAAAAAAGCATTGACACCAGTGGCTAAACTTGCATTTAGGGATGAACGTGTAACAATCTGTCCCTTCAGTTTTTTATTCAACCGCAAGATTTACTGAAAATCGATAAAACTTCATATAACGTTGCGGTCAGTTCACAAAACTTAGACGCACTATAACAACTCTTGCCGATTATTGCACATCTTCCTGGGAAGTTGCAGGGATGAGGGAGATGGGGAAGCTGGGGGAGCTGGGGGAGCTGGGGAAGTTAACTCAAAACTCTACCTTACCGATTGCCCATTGCCGATTGCCCATTCCCGATTCCCTGTTCCCGATTCCCTGTTCCCTGTTCCCTAACAAATGACAAATGACAATCCTTACCGTTAACTTTAATCTGTGCCTATTTGCTTATTTTTTAGATGCTGAACAAAAACACGATTCTGTCACTGTTGTTACTTTTTGTCCCCATTTCCATCGCCGCGCATTTTCTGGAATGGGGAGCAGCTATAGTATTTATTACCTCCTGTTTGGCGATCGTTCCCCTAGCGGCGTGGATGGGAACCGCCACGGAAGAAATTGCGGTTGTAGCCGGACCTACCTTTGGTGGGTTGCTGAATGCCACGTTTGGTAATGCGACAGAACTGATTATTGCCCTGATTGCCCTCAATGCTGGCTTAGTCAATGTGGTTAAAGCCACGATTACGGGATCAATTATTGGCAACTTGCTGCTGGTGATGGGCTTATCTATGCTGTTGGGCGGGTTGCGGTACAAGGAACAAAGCTTTCAACCGATTGTGGCGCGGGTAAATGCGTCCTCAATGAATTTGGCTGTCATTGCCATGTTGCTACCGACGGCGATGGATGCTACGACGCCTGACATTGATGAAGCGACGTTACAAAGATTATCGGTTGCTGTGGCGGGGGTGTTGATTGTGGTTTACGCTCTCACCTTATTATTTTCGATGAAAACCCACAGCTATTTGTTAGATGTGGGCATGGTGGATGTTGAGTCCCAAGAGGGAAACGATGTTTCCTCCTCCACCGAGGAACCGGAACATAAGGTGAATTTAGGCTTGTGGATTGGCGTGTTACTTGGAGTCACCCTTTTGGTGGCGTTAGAGTCGGAACTGTTGGTGGGGACGTTGGAGGAAGCTACCTCCCAGTTAGGATTAACTGCCCTATTTACAGGGGTGATTCTATTGCCCATTATTGGCAATGCCGCCGAACACGCTACGGCGGTGACAGTGGCGATGAAAAATAAGATGGATTTGTCGGTGTCGGTGGCGGTGGGATCAAGTTTACAAATTGCCCTATTTGTCGCCCCTGTCTTAGTGATTGCGGGTTGGTTTTTGGGTCAGCCGATGGATTTGGATTTTAACCCCTTTGAACTGGTGGCGGTAGCGGTGGCGGTGTTAATCGCTAATTCCATTAGTTCTGATGGGAAGTCGAACTGGTTGGAGGGAATTTTGCTAATTGCGGCTTATTTGGTGTTGGGGTTGGCGTTTTACTTCCATCCGGTTGTGGAAGGATTAGCATAACCAACAAATGTAGAGACGCTCCATGGCGCGTCTCTACAGGTTCAATTCGACTTCAGTTGATAATCACAGGTTGGGGGCATATTACAAAAGAAGACACTATAGCCAGGAATTTCCAGCGTATCACCTTGGCGATGGGTGATAAAGCCTAATCCTTCGGTTTCCTTACATCCCGGATATCCCGACAAGTCATAGCGGGCAGATTCGTTACTCAAATTAAAAATACACAGGATTCGCTGTTCGGCATAGTCCCGGATAAAGGCAAAAATCGGTTCCTCTGTCTCCAGAATTTCCAAGTTGCCTGCTTCTAAGGCTGGTTGTTTTTTGCGCCAGTGAAGTAAACGACGCCAGGTATTTAGGAGTGAATTCGGATCTCTGTTTTGCAGATTCACTGCCCGTTGATAATGACCCTCAGGAACAGGTAGCCAGGGTTTTTCCGCTGTGGTAAATCCAGCATGGGGGGCATCCGCTTGCCAGGGTATCGGGGTGCGGGAACCGTCTCGTCCTTTAATTGCCGGGTAAAGGGCTTGACCAAAGGGATCTTTAATGTGGTCTACCGGAATATCTTCGGGGATTCTTGCCTCAGTTAACCCCAGTTCATCACCCTGGTAGAGACAGATTGCACCCGGTAAAGAGAGCAGCAGTGCGGCGATTAGATGATAAAATTCTTCTGGATAAGGATTTCCCTGAGCATCCTTTCCAGTCCAGCGCGATCGCAGACGACCATAGTCATGATTGCCGACAATCCAACAATCACCACCTTGGGTAAAGTTACTTAGCACTTTTTCCATCATCCGTTGCATTAGTTTGGCGCTGATGGGTTCATCGATGAGAAGCCCACTATGATATGCCATGTGTAACCGCTCATCACCTTCTACAAACTCACTGGCAAGAGCAATCGAATCTTCACAGAAAGTTACTTCGCCTAAGGCAACTGTACCCGGATACTGATCCATGAGATCCCGGATAGGTTTGAGGGCGTCTAAGGTTTCCGGACGACAGAAGTTGTACTTAAATAGTTGCCGAACCACAGGATTATCGGGGGCGACGCCATCAGGTAAAGACGCATCTTCCGGGCGAACGGGGTTATCTCGCAATTGGGCGTCGTGCATGAAAAAGTTAGGCGCATCGATGCGGAACCCATCAATTCCTAAATCCAACCAGAATTTTGCCCGTACCAAAATCGCGTCAACTACTTCTGGATTGTGCCAGTTCAGGTCAGGTTGGCTTTCTAAGAAATTATACATATAAAATTGTTTGCGTTCAGGTCCCCATTGCCAAGCACTGTGACCCATAAATGCGGATAACCAGTTGTTGGGGGGCGAACCATCAGGCTTAGGATCTGCCCAAATATACCAGTCTGCTTTAGAATTATCCCGATTTTGCCGACTTTCGAGAAACCAGGGATGTTTTTCCGAGGTATGACTCCAAACCTGATCTAGCAGCACTTTCAATCCCATGGAGTGAGCCACTGCCAGCAATCGTTTAAAATCCTCTAGAGAGCCAAAGATTGGGTCGATATCCCGCATATCAGTAATGTCATAGCCAAAATCCTCCATTGGGGATTCATAAATCGGACATAGCCAGATGGCATCGACACCGAGAGAGGTAATGTAATCGAGTTGTTCAATAATGCCATTCAAGTCACCGACACCATTGCCGTCACTGTCTTTAAAACTCTGGGGGGAAATCTGATAAATAACCGCATTCTGCCACCATTCGCCTTGGTGGGTTACATTACGAGCATCTTCCCACGTCCATGCCCGACGATTGAGTACAGGAGTTTGCCACCAAGCTTCTCTGTTTGTTGAAGTACTTTTGTGGGGCTTTGACATATCCATAAGTTGCATAATTGAATCCTTTATTAATGATGAGTTTAGAAATAAGGACGAATGAAATTGGCTGAAACTCATTGACTTCAACCTCAATAGTTCTCCTTATTTTTATTTAGGTTGGGATTCTATTAAAGGGGATGAACCTCAGCCGCCTGACAATCTTACACTCACAGTCAGCATCTATGCGAGATTCTTTCCTGAGTATTAACCAACCCTAATACTGGTGCATGAACTTCACTCAGCTTAGAGCGCTTCAGCATAATCAGGTGAGTGAATCATGGACGACTAACTAGATTGTAGACTTATGGAACTTAGACTTACCTCTCTCCAAGGGATTAACACTGACTCACCTCCCTATCGTTCAGGAGATGGAAATCAATACTCGGCAACTTTGTAAATAAATGTAAAAAAAAATCTCCTAGCTTCAACGCTGGAGATTGAGCCAAACCTTTAAATAGTTTGATTTAATTTTTTATACCTTATTTTAAGGTACTCCTGTCCGATCCGAGTGGATCATTGAGAAACAGATCAATTGAATGAAGCAAAATTATTCGCCGACTTCCTCTGCTTTCAGCGTAATACCAAGTTGCAGTCTAATGTAGAACTTTCTTTTTCACCCTATCTCCCCCTCACCCTATCTCCCCCTCACCCTATCTGCTATCTTTGAACGCAACTTGGTATAAGGTAAGGGGGAGCATCAATACCAAAGATTGGGGACAACAAAGCCCAACCCCAAGAATAATCCACTCCAAAAATGCAGCTTAACGGCGATAAATTTACAATTGCTGACTTTTTGGGGTTGATCATGATAGCAGCCAACATGCTGCACTAACTCAAGGGCAAAGGGTAAACTCAGAACAATTAATCCTGTCCAAACCGGAAACATCCCCAATGCGATCAACAAACCCGTCAGGGCAAAAAGGCTACCACTCAACCAATGGAGTAGTTTAGCACCACCTTGAGTTCCCAAGCGCACAATCGGCGATCGCTTTCCGGCGGCTATATCATCTTCGACTTGGTGGAAATGGGAGCAAAATAAAATAATTGAGGTACTAATCCCAATAATGATTGAAGCTGCTAACCCCATTGACGAGAAGGATTGGGCTTGGGAGTAGTAAGCCGCCGCCACCGCCATCGGACCGAAGGTAAAAAAGCAAATAACCTCACCTAACCCTTGATAACCCAGGCGAAAGGGAGGACCTTGGTAACTATACCCTAAAGCGCAGCAAAGCAAGACAATGCCAATCACCGTCCAATCCCGTTGCCACCACGCGATCGCGATGATTCCTAGGATACCTGCGGCTAAAAATAGATTACTCAACCAAAAAATTAGAGATTTGTTTCCGGTTAAATTTACTAATGAATGATGTTTGTTGTGATCAATTCCTGTTTCTGAATCAAAGACATCATTACTAAGGTTAAGCCAAGCAATAATTAAAATAGCGGACAGTAAAAATGTGCTAAAGATTCCCCAATGCATATTTAGCGTTTCCCCGTAGGCTACAGCCGTACCAATCCAAATGGGAATGATAGCCACACTATACATCGGTGGTTTAAGCGCCGCTAACCATAACTTATTTGGGGACTGAGCAATGAACTTTGTGGTCATGAGAGCAAGTTAGACATCCAGTAGACTAGCGCTGATCCATTCTTGTTTCCCGTTTTGGGTCGAGCAATCAGATCAAAAAGGTACTCTATTTTACAACGGATTACTAATAACTGATTACTTTTTCTCTAGCTGAGTGAACGTGACGCTGGGTCTTCACTACCATGGGACAAGCCTTAGAGGGAACAATGGTAATCCCTCGTCGCCACGGTTGTACAGACGTGTTGGGGTCAATCGCCAACTGATAGCGGGATAGAACCGTTGCCAGAACCAGCTTCATTTCAAATAGGGACAATGCCACCTTGGATCTGCACCGATGCTTTCACCTGACGCGGTTGAGCAATTAAGGCAATCGGGTACACTCGTAGCGCTTCTTTACAGACAGCCGTAAGATAAGGGAGTTGTGCGATCGCGTCAGGGTCTGGATTCTCACCCAAGCTGTCTAACTCTTGTGTTAATTTCTCTAAGCATAACGGCTGACGATGTAGCCAGTAAAACGCCCACGCCAAAGCAGACGCGGTAGTTTCATGACCCAGGAGTAACAAGGTGATTAACTGATCACGTAACTGGACATCAGTCAGCGATTGACCCATTTGATCACGGGCAGACATGAGCAGAGAGAGGATATCATCTCCCTCCGGTTCAGTGCGACGGTGGGCAATCTGTTCATAAATTAAATCATCAATTTGCTGCCGTTGCCTGACAAACTTGCCCCAGGGACTCCACCCACCCAAATCTTGCTGCAATGGTGTCCAGAAAAAATGAATTGAGTTCAGGGGGGAGGTGATATTGTTCAAGAATGGTTCAATAAGTTGTTTAAGCCTGTCATAGCGATCGCCTACATTAAGACCAAACACCACCCGTAAGATCACCTGGAGGGAAATGTCAGACATGTAGTCACGAATGGGAAGGGATGATCCGGGCTGCCAATCCGCGATCGCATCGGTTGTAATATCACGTATAAGCCGACTGTAGGTGGGCAACTGCTTCCCATGCAGAGGCGGCATCAACAACCCCCGCATGACCTGGTGTTGCTGTCCATCTAACATAATCAGGGAGGTAGAACCCGTCAGGGGGCGGAAGACATCGGTGACTTTACCCAACTCAAATTGGTCAGAGGACGTGGTAAATATGGATTGAATTGCCTGGGGGTGGCTGAAAAAGACCACAGGTGGGGAGTTCCGACCTAGTAAGCGGAGGGTAAAGGCATCTCCGTAACGCTGCGTACAGAGGTCGAGAAATTTAAGCGGATCAGCGATGAGTTGCAGCGTTTGCACAAAAAACGGCAACGTTGGACCATCAGGCAATTTCATTCCACTTTTTCCGGGCTGAGGCAACAGGTAACACTTTACCCATAAGGCGGGGGATTCAGTCAACTGGATTAACTCCCTTATGGCTGACTGGGCAAAATATGCAATGGTAGATAGAAAGGCAGACGTTGAGTCGTGTAGCCGACATCTGGGGAAACTGTCTTGCCTGGATCACCGAAAATCTGCAATCCTCTTGTACATGGCGTATTTATCATCTCATACGGATCGCTTGCCAGACCACAAGGAGCTATACCAGTTCCTTGTCGCTTGTCAGCAGGCATCTCTTGAGAAAGGCTGCACTCAAATTGCCAGTATTTCTGTGCAAATTCCCAGGGTTGATCCACTGGCGGTACTCCAGATTCTTGGTGGAACTCAGTCATTCCAGTTTTACTTAGAAAAAAGAAAGGAAAATGAAGCGATTCTGGCGATTGATGCGACTATCTATGCTGAACTTGAAGGAATCAATCGATTCCAACACGCTAAGTCTGTCATTCATAATTATCTAAAAGACACTTGGATTTGGCTTCAACAAAATCAAACTATCTCTTTTTCAGGACCGCACTTTTTTTGCTTTTTTACATTTTTTGCTTTAAATCAACCGTCCCCATTTCGAGCCGCTACTATTTTTCTTCCTCGTTGGCAAGTGGCGTTTCGGGGGAATAGCGGTACAGTAGTGGCGAATGTTCAAGTTGATCCTCACGTCAACATTAAACGACTCTTGCAAGACCTATATAATCAAATTGCTGAAATTAAATTTTCAGAGCATAAACCCAGTTCGCTGACTCGGATTAATTGTTCTCCATTTATCCCGCCCAAATCCATAAATACTGAAGCCTTTAAGTCAGCCGTGGTCGCCGCCTTAAATTTTATCGATGCCAATGAATTTAGTAAAATTGTTCTGGCTAATGCCGTTGATATTTTTTCCCACCAGCCCTTTAACCTCGTCCACTCCCTAGATAATCTGCGCCAACGCCATCCAGATTGCTATATCTTTTGTGCCAGCAATGGTAAAGGACAGAACTTTCTCGGTGCGAGTCCTGAACGGTTAATTAGTATTCGTGACCATCTGTTGGTAACGGATGCCTTAGCTGGATCAGCGCCGCGTGGAAGGACAGCCAGTGAAGATGCTGAGTTTGGCGATCGCTTGCTTGGTTCTGAAAAAGAGCAGCGTGAACACCAATTTGTCCTAGATTTTATCACTCAACGCTTATCTGAGTTGGGACTCATCCCCCAATACTTACCTGCGCCCCAACTGCTTAAACTCTCTAATATCCAGCATCTGTGGACACCAATCCAAACACAACTGTTTACCAATGTCCATCCCCTAGACATTGTTGCCCAGCTTCATCCTACCCCTGCTGTAGCCGGTGTTCCTACCCAGATTGCTCAAGAACAGATCCGCCGCTACGAAACCTTTGACCGTTCCCTCTATGCAGCCCCGTTAGGTTGGATCGACTATCAAGGCAATTGTGAGTTCATTGTCGGTATTCGTTCAGCATTAATCGACAGCAACCCGTCTTCTCTAAATCATGACAACACCTACCGCGCTAGACTCTACGCCGGGGCAGGAATTGTGGCGGGTTCTGACCCCGACAAAGAACTGGCAGAAATCCAACTCAAGCTTCAGGCATTACTCAAAGCCTTGCTTTAGTCATTGGTCATTGGTCAAACGTTCATGCTAGCCAATGGCACTCTCAGGCATAAAGAATCGATTTAATCGATTTAACGGAGAGGGAGGGATTCGAACCCTCGGAAGCGCCTAAACACTTCAACAGATTAGCAATCTGCCGCTTTCGACCACTCAGCCACCTCTCCAAGGCGGTGCTTGACTATCATAGCAGATTACAACCCCTTTTTGTCTAGTGGGTGGATGCAAATTACTCACCGCTTCTAAAAACCTAGACAAACCTACCTATAAGTAATTCTGTCTTGGTATAAGTCCACGGTGTAACTTTTGGTCGATAACCGTTAACGCTTACGCTTGGCTGATACCCGGCATTGTCGCTCGATATCAGTCTTAACCAACGGCTCCCAGTTAGAGACGCAGTAGTAATCGTG
>NZ_JAVJNP010000027.1:0-89746 GCF_040217205.1 Coleofasciculus sp. A1-SPW-01
TCCAGCAACAGGCTCGCGGATTCCATCGATGTCCACGGGGGGAGCGGCGATGAAGGCGATGATGAAGCAGGTGGTGGCGGTTAAGAGAGTGGGGATCATCAGTACACCAAACCAGCCTACATAGAGGCGGTTTTCGGTGGAAGTCACCCAGCTACAGAACCGTTCCCACAAAGACGCGCTTTCGCGACGTTGTACTGTGGTAGTCATAATTCGATTAGTGCTATTACTTCATGATTCGATTGAAGCAAGGCAAAACTTTTGCCTCATCTTTAATGGTATTCATATTCATTTGAATCTTCCACTGGTTTTATTAATTAATTGAATAGTTTTTATAAGCTAGACTTATAGATTAGAAATCAAAGTAGATATAAGGTAAACCGCCTTCAGGCGCTAATAACCACACGGCATAAAGGCACAGCGGTACCAAGAGCAACTTCAGGGGCCAGTTGAGTTGTAACTTCAAACCCCGATGAATCCCATAAACACCCGCCATGAACAGGGCAACGATGACTAACAGCAGTGTAAACTCGAAGCGTTCTAAGCCAAAGGCTGTCAAATAAACATTTTCGGCAAACTGCACATCAGCGGGTTGACCCCAGAGGTTCTGGATGACAAAGCCAGCTTGTTTGAGATTAGGTAGCCGGAAGAAAATCCAAGACATGAACACCATCCATTGAGTAATTGCCCACGCCATTAGCATCCCGAATCCCGTTTGCCACCATCCTTTTAACCAAACAAAGCGGTCTGATAGGGTTTGGGTTAAGCGATGCACCACCAAAGCCAAACCATGCAATCCTCCCCACACGACAAATCCCCAAGCCGCACCATGCCAAATGCCAATAATCAGCATGACCACAAACAAGTTTAGACAGGTTCGCCCTAATCCTTTACGTGACCCACCTAAGGGAAAATAGAGATAGTTGCGAATCCAATCCCCTAACGTAATATGCCAGCGCCGCCAGAAATCAGCAATGCTGGTACTAAAGTAAGGAAAATTAAAGTTTTCGGGCAGGTTAAATCCCATGAGGATAGCACTCCCCCGGGCAATATCGACATAGCCGCTAAAATCCAGATACAGTTGTAATCCATACGCAAAAATAGCCAGCCACAAATCACCACTACCCGCCCGTTCTAAGTTGCCAAAACACAGGTCAACAAAAATTCCGATGCGATCCGCCAACAGCGCCTTTTTTACTGCACCACTGGCAATCAACCATAGCCCCTCACTCAGGCGATCAAAACTGGGAAATTGGATATCTTTAAATTCGCTAGCAAACTGATGGTAACGAGTAATAGGTCCTGAAATGAGTTTCGGGAAAAACAATTTGTAGGTCGCAAATTGTAAACCTTGGCGCGTCGCGGGTGCACCTCGATACACATCAATTAGATAGGCAATACATTCAAAAACAAAAAACGAAAGTCCCAATGGAGCAATTAAGCGATCGCTAATCCAGCTTGCCCCCTCTCGCGCCACGGGTAAATTCAAGGGGGCGGAGATATTTGTCAGGATAAATGGGACATACTTGAAGCTGACCAAACAGATAATATTTAATCCAATCCCTAGCCACAAGAGTCTCAAACGTTGCTGATTCCAAAGCTCTTGTGCCATTAACCACTCTTCATTGGAGAGATGGTTATTGTTGAGATGCGATCCAGGGGATGTATTGACCGCAATTTTCTGCCCCAAGTAAAAATTCAGCCAAACCACCAATAAGAGCAGCGGAATGTATTGAATTTGTAAGCTGCTATAAAAAAGCAAACTGGCAATTAGCAGTACCCATAATCGCCACGATGAAGAACGCTGGCTCCAGTAAATAAGCAGGACACCTAGCAGAAACAACCCGTAAGTGATGGAGATAAATGCCATTTTTTTAGGAAATGGGGAATAGGAAATGGGGAATAGGCAATGGGCAATGGGCAATGGGCAATGGGCGACCCGACCTAATTGAAGGATTAGTGTTGGAAATTAGAGCAAGCGGGTCGCCCCTACAGTTTCCAAACGACAAATGACCAATGACCAATAACTAATCCCCAACTAATAATGCCCAGGGAATCATCGGGTCTTTCGCCAACTGATTAGACACTTCATACCCGCCGAAACGATTCAGATGACTGGGGTCAGAAAAATGATCGGGTTTGCCGAGTAATAATCCACTTAAATCCCGAAAAATGAGTTCCCGTTCGACAGCATTCGCGTGCATGTATTGCTTAAATTGCTGTTCGTACTTAAGACGAACGGGATCTAAGTAATCGTTGGTCAAGGGTAGATTCACAAAAACCACAGTAATGTCATGTTCCTGAGCAAATGTTAACAGGGCATCAAATGCCTGATCTTGCTTACCCCGAAGCTGGAAGGATTGATAATCGCCATCATACGCCCCCGCCACTCTGGGATGGTTCTGATAGTACGTTTCTGGGTCAAAGCGAATGGATAAGGGCAGGAAGCCATCCATATCAATGGACATATCCTGGTCTAAGCCTTGCTCGGGTTCAGTAGAACTGGAGACATTGGGCAAGGTTTTCACCAAGGAGACAAACTGATCTCTCAATAGGGATTTGAGTTGATCTCGTTGGGGATAGGTTGAGGATAGTCCTGCCAAAAGTTGATTCGTTCCCTCGTCAAGGGATTGATAACTTCTGCTTAATGCTGCCAACGGCTGGGAGGTTTGGTTGGCTTGGGCGGATTGCTGACCTGGGGTATTGGGGAATGTGCCAGCATTAAGCTGACGGTAGCCTTCTGAATCTGCGATCGCCTCAAAGGTAGCATCCACTCGACCACTATTAAAGGCGCGAGCGCCATCTGCCACGATAATTAATTTCGGCAATTGATCCGGGGTGAGAATCCGGCGCGTCATTAAGTCTACAATCTGAGCCGTGGCACCATTAATGCCAAAATTAAACACATCAATGCCTGAATATCCCTCCACCGCTAATGCCTCTTCTAATGCCACCGGATCAATACCGCGCATGGCTCGGGAACTGCCCATAATTAACACATCAGGGCGATTTCCTTGTTGCAGGCGCTCTTGGTAAAGGGCTAACTTTTGGTCGAGCAGTTGGTTATTAAACGGGGGATTCGAGGAACGGGCGAGGGCTAACATCGCCGCTTGCGTGGCATCTCCTCGCTCCGAGGGTAAGGAATCATCAATGATAATGCTTTTATCTCCTTCGCGGGTAAACCCAGAGGCGTTGAAGTCTTCGGCATCCTGATTGTTATCCTGTTGCAACGAGAGTTCAGTCAAATCTACCGGAATCGGTGACTCCTCTGCGGCTGATGCCGCATCTCGCCGGGGTAAACTGCCTTGGGGTTGCAGGATGCGACCAACGGGTCGATCAATCAAAAACATCAGCAATAAGCCCATAATCCCCCACACCAATGACACTTTAACCGCTTGTGACGATTCAGAACTGGTACGTTGGGTATCGACGGTGACACGTTGATTGTCTGGGGTGGGGACAAAAAGCTGGGTCGAACACAACCAGCGTCCAATTGTGCCAACGGCGGTTTTTGACCTACGCTGTAAATCATCTTTAAGCGTTGTGTCTGGTTTATGCTGACGCGATAACGATTGTTCGGTGGGAACAACTAACTCGCTAATGTCTGTATTAGAGGTAACAAATTCGGGAGTGGATTCTGAGGTCAACCGTCGGCGTTCGCTAAAATCTACCCCATAATTCCAGGCGGGAGAGGTTGAGCCAGCAGAACGTCCGTAAATCCGGGCTCCAGCGATATTATGGATGGCAAGCTGACGCAGCAGCCGTACAATGGGTAGGCTCACTTGCGCTTTAGAGGGACATAGCGGTGCTTCACTCATAATGTGCAGCAAGTCGTGTTGACGACGCACTTTGAGCTGAATCCCACCCGTGGCTAGTCGCTGATCCAAATCGGGATTGAGCAACCGTTGTAGTAAAAAGGTGAGGGCATTTAGATTGCCTTGTTGCCCTAAGGTATAGCTAGAAGAGGCGAGTTGGGGTTTTTCACTCGCGGGTAAGGTTACCCAATCCACCCAGACAGGTTTTTCCGGTTCAGGTTCGAGGGAAAAGTAATCCGATTCAACGCCATAAATGGTTGCCGCTTTAATCCCTTGGGGTTTTAATGATTTGAGCAGAGGCGCGATCGCATTCATGGCAGTGGTTTGGTCAGGAACTGGCGTTTTGCCCAGATCCAAGGCACTGCAAAACAGATGTAGGGTAGTTTCTTTCAAGACAGCCCGCACCGTCATCCCCACTCGCGCTAGCATTTGATTTGATAGGGTGGCGATCGCTTCCACATCTCCCCAACGCGCCCAATCCTTAAGCATCACGTCAGAGGGCGTCAAATCCAACCGCACCATCCATTCTGGTTTGGCTTCTCCGCGCACTTGAGCGCTGATGGCGGCGTCTTTAAACTCAGTCAGTTCCAGCGAGCGTAACTGCTGCACAATAGGTTCAGACAGTAATGCCACATCCGGGCTATAGTTCGACGTACAGATCACCCACAGCCGCCGATGATCAGGTTGTGAGGATTGGGACGGAATTTTGGGTTTTTGCTTGACGAGGGACTGTTCTCGATTGTCCTTCGTTGGCAAGTCCTGAATCTGGACATTGACACTCACACCCAAATGACTCAGATTAGCACTGAGATACCTTGCGATCGCGTCTGGGGAACCCGAACGGGCGAGACTTTCATGGGAGATGACAAACGCTGACTGAGCGGGTGTTGTTTCCCACGAGGACTCAGGACGAGATTCAGTGTCATGGGTATCGGTGTTGAGGCGAATTTCCTTGACCCATTCCGGACGTGATTGGGAAACTTGACGCCCGTAGATAATAATTTGGTAGATCGGAGTTTCCAGATCGAGCGGAAAGCTCGTCGTTTCTGGCTGAGCTTTAAGAGCTTGGAGTAAGCGATTGACGACTGTTTGAGCGGGAATACGTTCACGGCTTTCACAAAGAATATGTAAATTATTCCCTCGTAACCGGACTCTCAGGCACACCCCCGGTTGACCGATGGCATCGTATACCCATTGAGCCAAAGAGGACGGATGATTGTTGTAGTTGCGCTCTTCGACATCCAACATCACAAATTTGTTACCTGAATTGATAATGGCGGCTGATTTTTCCTGTGACATACTCCCGACGCTCATCCTACGGATAGAGCGCGAGCTTCTCCATCCCGTTTCCGAGACTTCGCGTTTTTGAGTGAGGCGATGCCCAACCCCACTTTTTTGATTAAAATACCTGAACACAGATCTCGTGGCATAGAAGCACCGCAATCAGGGCATTCATGCCACCTCTCAGATAGAGATTTAGAAACCCGATTTAAGCAAATTGCACAATGTTGAGATGTACCCGCAGGATTTACCTTGACAATTTGCTTACCAGCTTTTTCAGCTTTGTAAGGCAATATATCGTTGAGGAATCCCGCTATCCCCGCATCAGCCAAGCTTTTATTCAAGCCTGACTTTTGAGATTGCCGATTGGGAAGGAAGTTGCCTTGTTCATCTTGTTTGGGCTTATTGCGCCGATTCATATTGGAGATTTTGAGGTCTTCGACAAAAACCACATCAGCCTTGTCTAGTAGTTCTCCGGCTAACTCGTAATGCCATTGCCTACGCTGTCTGGCAATACGTTGATGGAGTCTAGCTAGGCGCTGATTCAGTTTACGCCTGGCTCTAGTCCCTTTTGCTCTTAATTCCCTTTTGACTTGAAGTTGGGCGAGCTTGTCTTCAGCTTGGCGATAAAACTTTGGAGGTTCAACTAAAGTCCCGTCAGAACAAGCCGCAAAATAGTCCAGCCCTGCATCCACACCAATACTATTCTCTTCTGTTGGCTGAATGTATCTTGTCGGAGTATTAGGAACCGACTTGTCTGAGAGAATTAAGGTGACATACCAGCCATCAGCTTTTTGGGTGATTAGGGCTCGTTTAACCACAAAACCATCCGGTGTTGGTCGGTGTTGGATGAACTTAATGGCTCCCATCTTTGGCAGAACAATTCGATTCCCTTGTATGCACTCAGACTTAATAGAAGGGAAAGCCATCGTTCGATAACGATTCTTCCCCTTGAATCGAGGCTTGCCACTACGCTTTCCCTTGCTATCGCCTTCTATAAATCGTTTGAAAGCTAAATCGACCCGCTTCACTACATCCTGAAGTACATGAGCATGGATGTCTTTATACCAAGGACGTTCCTGCTTTAGCTGTACCAAAGAACGTTTTTGCCCGTAGTATTCTGGCTGTTCTTTTGGTTGAGCAATACTGCAAGTTAGAAAGCAAGCGTTGATTGGACTACGGTTCATTTCCCACCAGTCGAATCTTTCCGCCAATAGCCAGTTGTACTGGTAGCGCAACATATCGAGCCAACGAGTCAGACGACATCGCTGTTCGTATGTAGGCTTAAGACGGTATTGATAGGAGGTAATCATCGCTAATTCATTGGCAACATCAAGTCTATAACTAGTCGTCGCTTGAGGTCAGAATTCCCGACGCTGTACCTGAAAGGTCAGCGTGGGGCTGTCGCCCATAGCTCATGATTGCACATTCAGCAAAAAACGGGAAAGCTGGGGTAGAGACTTCTCCGGTGGAAAGTCTGGGAGCTGGGAAATTGGGAGCAACTATAGTCTAGTATCAAATTGGGATCGGTCTTGGTCTTTGTCAACAATTAACTGTTGTTCGTGCGAGGTTGAATTTTAGTTATGGCGTCAGTGAACCCAGATCCACAGGTAGCAGTCAACCCCTTACCGGAGTCTGCTAAACATTCAGCAGACCTCCTATTAAGTTTAGCCACAGGTCCAATGATTGTAGGGGTGATTTCCCTAAACACGATTGGCTCATGGCTGCAACAGGTAGGGGAAGCCAGCGAGGAAGTCTTTCGGGGCGATCGCTTACCGATTCTTCCCTTTCCAGAGACGCCTCCCTCCCCCTCTAACGAAGTGTAGGTGGGAAACTTCAACGAATTTGTCAATAATGAAACTATACAGGGTAGCATTAACCCCGTACAATGGATCATCCTTGTCTTACTGCCAACAGACCTTATGAGTTCTCTCCTCCACTCATCCAATCAGGAATTGACCATCCCATCTACATCCCAATCAAAACTCCTGTTGCGTCACCGCATCAAAGTTGTGGAACAGTTGTGGGAGTCGGTTCTCCTTTCTGAATGTGGTCAAGAACTGGTCGATTTGCTGGCGTCTTTGCGCCAATTAAGTTCGCCAGAAGGACAAGCCACAGGGTTTTCGCTTTCATCGATTCCGGAAGTGATCGAAGGGCTTGACCTTAATGCCGCGATTCGGGCATCTCGTGCTTTTGCGCTTTATTTCCAACTGATTAATGGTGTCGAACAACATTACGAACAGCGCGATCAACAACTTTTACGACGGGCTACCTACAATACATTAGCGGGGAGCGATCGCACCTCTCGCACCTCGATGAAAGCTAATGGCAGTTCACTCCAAGCATCCAACAACGGTGACGAGGCTAAACCATCTGGGAGTGAACCGATAGCGGATTTATTAGAAAAACGTTGGCAGGACGATAGAAAAGCCGCAAATACCAACAGTACCTTCCATTGGCTATTTCCTTATCTACGCAACCTCAACGTACCCCCCCAGCATATTCAGCGGCTAATTGATAATCTGGATATTCGCCTAGTCTTTACCGCACACCCGACAGAAATTGTCCGACATACGATTCGACAAAAACAACGGCGTATTTCTACAATCCTGCAACAGCTTGACCAAGCCGAGGAAGCATCACGGGCTTTAGGGTTGAACTCATCCTGGGAAGTAGAAGACTACACCGAACAACTTAGAGAAGAGATTCGGCTGTGGTGGCGTACCGATGAACTGCATCAATTTAAGCCCACGGTTCTGGATGAGGTGGATTACACCCTCCACTATTTTCAAGAAGTCTTATTTGATGCCATTCCCCAACTCTATCAACGCTTAAAACAGGGTATACAATCGTCCTTTCCCTGGCTGAATCCACCCCGGAAAAACTTCTGTAAGTTCGGCTCTTGGGTGGGATCGGATCGGGATGGAAACCCCTCAGTTAAACCGGAAGTGACCTGGCAAACGGCTTGCTATCAGAGAAATCTGGTTCTGGAAAAATATATCCACTCGGTTAAACATCTGACCAATTTGTTGAGCTTGTCATTGCACTGGAGTGATGTCCTACCGGAACTATTGGACTCTCTGGAGCAAGATCGCTCCCAAATACCGGAGGTTTATGAACAACTGGCGATTCGTTACCGCCAAGAACCCTATCGCCTCAAACTTTCCTATATTCAGCAACGACTGGAAAATACGTTGGCGCGTAATCTCCACCTTTCTCAGAGTCAACCCCTACAACCAGTTCGTCTGGAAACAACGAACCCTTGCATTTATAACTCTGACCAAGAGTTTCTGGCAGAGTTACAACTGATTCAACGTAACCTAGCCGAGACAGGGTTAAGTTGTCAGGAACTTGAAACGCTGATCTGTCAGGTGGAAATTTATGGGTTTAATCTGGCACACCTAGATATTCGTCAGGAAAGTTCTCGTCATAGTGATACGATGCACGAGATTACCGACTATTTACAAATTTTACCCAAGCCCTATAACGAATTATCTGAAGCCGAACGCACCGAATGGCTAACGAAAGAGTTACCCACGCGCCGCCCTTTAATTCCGGCTGAACTTCCCTTTTCTCCCGAAGCCTGTGAAACCATAGAAACCTTCCGCATGTTACGGCGGCTGCACCAAGAGTTTGGTGAACAAATTTGCCAAACCTATATTATTAGCATGAGCCACGAAGCTAGTGATTTGTTGGAAGTGTTGCTCTTGGCTCAGGAAGCTGGACTCTATGATCCAGCAACGGGGAGGAGTAGTATTCAGGTTGTCCCCTTATTTGAAACGGTAGACGACTTGAAGCGGGCGCCAACGGTGATGAAATCACTATTTGAGTTACCCCTGTATCGGGCATGTTTAGCTGGCGGTTATCAGGCGCTAGAGGATTGCGAAAGAGCGATGGGTGACGAGAATTCCCCGGCTTTCCCATCTTATCCTCAACCGTTACAGGAGATAATGCTGGGCTACTCAGACAGTAACAAGGATTCTGGGTTCTTAAGCAGTAATTGGGAAATTCACAAAGCCCAAAAAGCCCTACAGCAAATTGCCGAAGACTATGGGATTGCTGTACGTATTTTCCACGGACGCGGCGGTTCCGTGGGGCGTGGCGGTGGACCAACCTATGAGGCGATTCTGGCGCAACCGGGGCGGAGTATCCAGGGACGGATTAAGATTACGGAACAAGGCGAGGTGCTGGCGTCGAAGTATTCTCTGCCAGAGTTGGCACTGTATCACCTGGAAACTGTGACCACGGCGGTGATTCAAGCGAGTTTGCTGGGAAGCGGCTTTGATAACCTGGAACCCTGGAACGAAATCATGGAAGAATTGGCGGTGCGATCGCGCCAACATTATCGGGGGTTTGTGTATGAGCAGTCGGATTTCTTGGATTTCTTTAATGAAGTGACGCCAATTCAGGAAATTAGCCAGTTGCAAATCAGTTCCCGTCCCACTCGTCGCGGTGGTAAGAAAGATTTTAGCAGTCTACGGGCAATTCCTTGGGTGTTTAGTTGGACACAAAGTCGTTTCTTATTACCCAGTTGGTATGGTGTGGGTGCGGCGTTGAAAGGGTTTTTGGATGAAGAACCCGAAGAAAATTTGAAGCTGTTGCGTTATTTTTACTTCAAGTGGCCCTTTTTTAAGATGGTTATCTCTAAGGTAGAGATGACGTTGGCAAAAGTGGATCTGCAAATTGCGGGTCATTATGTGGAGAAATTGTCCCATCCCGATGATCGAGAACGGTTTGATCGGTTATTCCAGCAAATTAGCCAGGAATTTAACCTGACTTGTGAGTTAATCTCGTTAATTACCGGGCATAAGCAGTTACTGGATGGTGATCCAGAGTTACAGCGATCGGTGCACTTGCGGAATGGTACGATTGTTCCCCTGGGTTTCTTGCAAGTCTCTTTGCTGAAACGGTTGCGCCAGCATAGCAGTCAGATGGCATCGGGGTTTGTCCAATCTCGGTATAGTAAAGGTGAGTTACTGCGGGGTGCGTTGTTGACAATTAACGGGATTGCTGCGGGTATGCGGAATACGGGTTGATTGTTATTGGTGATTGGTGATTGGTCATTGGTCATTGGTCGTTGTCGGGGCGACCCGCTTGCACTAATGAACAACACCAATGTACTCAATAAACTCGGGTTGCCCCTACAGAAGTCTCGTCACCACCGGGCTACAGATCTAACTTAGGCAAACTGATGATATAGCGATCGCCTGATTCCGACAAACCCTGTACCGCCAGTTTTCCGTGGTGGAGTTCGGCTAAATGACAACTGAGGAATAAGCCCAAACTTTCACGCGAATCGGTTTTCAGCAGCATTTCCTTCCCATTCACCATCAAGGTTTTGGACATGGAGACACTGGAAATCACGGGCTTTTTCAATGTCGAAGACACAGGGAAAGCCGCCTCACGGTTTTGCTTTGGCTTCTCGCTGTCTCGCCCCGTTAAGGATACATCAGTCAATTCCTCATAGACGGTGGGGACGCCCTCTCCTAGCCACGGATGAGACACCCAAACCGCCATATTCAGCGTATCAATTTTGCGAGAAACATGAAGGCGAATTTCTCCTCCCGCTTCTGCCGAATAAATCACGCTGAGGATAACGTAGTACAGCATTTGCTGCACTTTTTCTTTATCGAGTAACCAAAGTCGAGTTCCCGGTTCTATGGTCAAACGAATTTGTTGCTGATTTTGCTCTGCGGTTTCAACCAGAGAATGAATTGCCTTTTGACAAAGCATTTCGATATCGACCGGACTCAAATTCAGATACGGTGGGTTATTAATTTCATCAAATACATCCAGAGCCATAATTTCCTCAACCAGGGAGACGAGATGCTGACCACTTTGATGGATAATTTCTAAATATTCTTTCTGTTTGTCAGTTAGTTCACCATAAATTTGGCGATTGAGAACACTTGCCATGCCCATAATTGAAGTTAATGGAGTTCGCAGTTCTTGGGTTAGATGTGTGAGTAGTTGCAGCTTAATTGAGTGAGTTGAGGAGAACGGAACAGAGGATTCGCTAACCATCCCCTGAGTAAAATTGGACTCATTGGGGGTTAGGGATGCACTCGCCTGAGGAAAATCAGGTAGAATTGAGGCGTGCGATCGCAACTGATAATTTCGCTCAAATTCACTCAGACACCATCGAGCAGTCATTGCCAGAAACTCAATATCTCTAGGGGTAAAAGAACGCGGAACTAAATCCATCACCGCCAACGTACCTAAGCACAATCCATCGGCTGTGAATAAAGGCGCTCCCAAATAAGCGCGGATACCGTAGTAACCCACGAGCAAACTTTGGGCAAAAACTGGATTACTTGCCGTATCCTGAATCGCTAAAACCTGCTGACTCTCGACCACATAAGTACAGAAACTTTCCTGACGGTGTAATTGACGAGATTGGGCAAGGGGATTCATCAAACCCACTCTCGATAAACCAACGGCTGATTGAATCAAGAGTTGATCAGTTGTCAGGAAACCCAACCAACCTATAGGAACCTCTAAAAATCGCACCGCCGTCTGAGTCGCTTCCTGGAAAACGGCGATCCCTTCGGCTTCGAGTAAACCGAGTTCTTGGAGAGTAGCAAGCCGTTTTTGGTCTTGTGCGGTTGAGTTTAAACCATTCAGAGGACAATAAATTCTTGTTTCCAGCTCTGCCATAACTCCCCTTTCCCTATAGACTCTAGAAATAGACAAATTCAACGTATCTAAGCCAACCTATAATGTTACGCTTCATACATAAGGTTCCCCTGTGAGGTAGAAAAACCAACATAATTCGTAAAAGCATGTAGAGACGTGCCATGGCACGTCTGGGGGCAGGGGAAGCTGGGGGAGCGGAGGGAGCATTCGCCCCCTTACCAACCACAATTTTCGATGAGGGCGTTAACTCAAAACCAGGTTCCCTTGAGCGAAGCGAAGGGTCAAAACTCAAAACTCCCCCAATCCCCTTAAATGGCAAACTGGAAATAATGCAAGTCCAGAACTTTCTCACTCGTTACCGCCAAGGAGACCGTGATTTCGCCCAGGTTGACCTGAGTGGTGTTAACCTGAAGGGGGCAGATTTGCGGACGATTAACTTAAGTGGGGCTAACCTGACGAATACCAACCTCAGTTGGGCATCCCTTGACTACGCTAATCTCAGTGGTGCTTGTCTGCATCAGGCAGATTTACACAACGCGATCCTAAAACATAGTAATCTTAACCAAGCCATCTTGACCCGTGTAAATCTCAGCAAGGTGGATGGGCAATCCGCTAGTCTTTGCCAAGCCAATTTAAGTTGGGTAGAAGCCCCCTACTGTAACTTGAGTGGTGCAAATCTCCAGGCAGCCCAGTTGAATCATAGTAATCTTACAGGGGCTACCCTGGATAAAACTCAGCTTATTAGCACACAGTTAATGGCGGCTAATCTCTACCAAGCCAGTCTCATTGCTGCCAATCTTACCACAGCCAACCTGCGGGAAGTTCTATTAGAGAAAGCTAATTTACGAGACGCGATATTAGTCGGTGCGACATTAACCGAAGCTAACCTGCGTCAGGCTTGTTTGCGCCGTGCCAACCTCACTCAGGCAGAACTCTATCGAGCTATTTTAACTGATGCAGATCTCAGTGAAGTCACAGGCGATCGCGTAAATTTAAGTCGGGCAAATCTGATGGGGGCGTATTTACTCAGAGCCAGCTTAGTAAACGCTAATTTGCGACGCACGGTTCTACAGAATGTCTATTGTTTACAGACGAATTTGACGGCGGCTAATCTGCAAGGGGCAGATTTACGACAGGCTGATTTAAGTGGGGCTTATTTAAATGAAACGATTTTAACTGAGGCAAATTTAACCGATGCCTATTTGATTGGTAGTTATTTAATTCGCCCCAAACTTGAGCAAGCCCAACTCACTGGATGCTGTATCCACAACTGGCATTTAGAAGAGGTAGATTTGACAAACGTGAATTGTCGTTACCTATTTACCCAGTTTAATTGGGAAACGAAAACGCCGAATAAACGCTATCCGCCTACAGGTGATTTGATGCCGGGACAACTGAGTCAAGAGAAAACGACTGATTTGCTCTTAATCGAGGTTCCTTTCTCGGAGATGCCAAATAGAGAGGTATTGGTATTTACCCTTGCCCAAGTGGAACAGGAATATCCTGATCTAAAACTATCGCTGAAAGCCTTGAGTAAACAATGCGATCACTATATTCTTTACCTATCGACAAAACCGGGAGTCAATTCCCAAGCGGTAAATCAACGCATCCTGCAACTTTATCCCCAAATGTACCAGCGTTTTACCCATCACCGTCTAACAATTTGGCAATTGCTAGAGATAGACAAATCTGGAGACTCCCAAGTCAACTCGTCGTTAAATTCTGCTACCTCACCCAATCCAACTCAAGTTTTAGCCAATAATCGCCGCCGTATCTATAAGGAAGTTATTCATCAAATCCAACAAATTATTCTATTCCAGCCGCCTGATAAATGCGCCGAAGGGATACAGCGACTGTTGGATTTTTTACGTCAACAGAATATTCCCACCCAAGATATTGTGCAAAAAATTATTCGTCAAGCCATGCTCAGGCGGGCGAAACGCGATCCTTTATTTCAAGCCCAGTTATTGGCATGGGAAAAAACGGCGGATCAAGCGGCTCGTCTGTCTTTAACCGGGCAAGCTATGCATAGCGCGATCGCTCTTATCCTGTCTCAAGTCCAGCCTCCTTAGATAACTGTCCCTGACTTAATTCGGAATTAGGGCGTGTTGTCCAAACCGGAAACCCTAAAAAAATAAAGCGTTTGTCTCAGGAAACCCTTAACTAACACTTGACAAATAAGCGAATTTTCAGTATAAGAATGATCAGTCTTAGGAGAGAGAGGCGGTAAAGTTTTTTTAACATTCAACAGTTCTGGATGGATAATAGAGCAAATTCTGTTAAAGTTCTGTGATCAGTGGGTAATCCCCTCTATGTATCGTGTGTCAGGAACCCCACCGCTATAAGCCGGGGGCTTGAATAAAGCCCGTACCTGACCAGCCTAAGTGCCTAACGAACTACGTTAACCGCAAGAGGAAAAGTTCCTACCTTGGTATTCGTGCGCGTAGCGCGTAAGCCAGTCCCATGCTCTAGAACCAAGTGGTTAAACAGGTTTACAAGGGTTAAGCCAGTGCTGCTTGGAAAGTACCGACCGTTAACTTATGCGAGGCTAACGTCACCCCAGAAATGGGAGTTAGGGGCAACCATACCCCACCCCTATGCGTACAGGTTGAACGTAGAGACGCGCCATGGCGCGTCTCTACACTGCCCAAGCGAAAGGTGAATGCAATACATCGAACGCGGTAAGTACATCCAAGGCGGTAGGGGTTTCAACTTTACATCGCAGTCGTGTACACGGGAAATGGAGCTGATGCACTTTCTAAAAGAGGAAGTCCTGTCAGACTGCTGTTTATGTAAGGGGACGAATTCCTCCCCATATATAAATGACAGGGGTTTCCATTCGTCCCCTTACCAACCCCAATTTTCGATGATAACAAGCTACAACCCTCAGGAACTATCCTAAACTCGTTTCTTAAGGAGATTAGTCCATTGCCTCGTCGCTACCTATTTACGTCCGAATCAGTTACAGAAGGTCATCCCGATAAAATCTGCGATCAGATTTCCGATACGATCTTAGATGCTCTACTCACCCAAGACAACCGTAGCCGTGTTGCTGCAGAAGTGGTAGTTAATACCGGATTGGTATTGATTACAGGTGAAATTACCTCCAAAGCCAATGTAAACTACGTTGATATAGCCCGCAAAAAAATTGCCGAAATTGGCTATACCGACGCCGATAACGGCTTCTGTGCCAATAGCTGTTCCGTCTTAGTCGCCCTGGATGAACAATCTCCAGATATTTCTCAAGGTGTCACCACCGCCCAGGAAACACGAGACAAGTTGAGTGATGATGAACTCGATGCGATTGGTGCCGGGGATCAAGGGTTGATGTTTGGGTTTGCCTGCAACGAAACCCCAGAATTGATGCCCATGCCCCTGAGTCTGGCACATCGCTTATCTCGGCAGTTAACCGCCGTCCGTAAGTCAGGACAGTTGCCTTACCTGCGTCCCGATGGCAAAACCCAAGTTACGGTAATCTACGAAGATGGCAAACCCATCGGCATTGATACCATCTTAATCTCCACCCAACACACCGCCACCATTGGTGAGATTACCGAGGAAGCGGCTGTGCGAGACAAAATTAAAGAGGATCTCTGGTCAGCTGTGGTTGAACCTGCCTTTGGAGATATTGAGATTAAGCCCGATAATAATACCCGGTTCTTAGTCAACCCCACTGGGAAATTTGTGATTGGTGGACCCCAAGGCGATTCAGGTCTCACCGGACGTAAAATCATTATTGATACCTACGGTGGCTATTCCCGTCACGGCGGCGGGGCATTTTCAGGCAAAGATCCCACCAAGGTAGACCGTTCGGCAGCCTATGCTTGTCGTTATGTTGCCAAAAATATTGTGGCAGCAGGTTTAGCCGAAAAGTGCGAAGTTCAACTCAGTTATGCCATTGGTGTTGCTAGACCCGTCAGTATTATGGTGGAAACCTTTGGTACGGGTAAAGTTGAAGAAGAAAAATTGCTAGAACTGGTACAACAGCATTTTGAACTGCGTCCAGCCGGGATTATTCAAGCCTTTAATCTGCTGGAACTCCCTAAATTAAGAGGGGGTCGCTTCTATCAAGATGTCGCGGCTTATGGGCATTTTGGACGTCCTAATTTGGATTTGCCTTGGGAACATACGGATAAAGCTGAATTGCTGAAAGAATCTCTCAAATCATCGTTAGCCGCCGTGTGAGCCAATTAAGAATTAATGATTGAGATCCCCAACTTCTTTAAGAAGTCGGGGATCTGTACAAGAGTAGGACTTTATTTTTAGGCTCTATCAGAAAAGATTTCCATCTATTGATAGATGCATCTTGACAACGTTTTCACTAGCTTGAGAGTGAGAATTAAAGAAAAGAAGGACAGGTTATAATATGGCAGCTTCAAATCCACTCAAAGGCACTGATTTAGTTGATTGTGCTAAAGCGAACGCCAAGCAGGGACCGGAAACAGCAGCGAAACTCTGTGGCTACGGAGACGATATCTCAACTTTTACAGCGGAACTCAAGAAAGCCTGTGAGGGTATGGGTATCGAAATTGATCAAGTCAGCGATTTAATGACTGAGCAGCAGGCTCGAATTAAAGGTGACACTGAAGTTATTGCTCCGGAAACACCAACCAATCTTTAACGCAACAATAGGAGAATCCTTCGCTTGTCGGAAGTTCCCCTAGATGGAGGAACTTCTGGTTAGTGGGCAATCTATTAGTTATCAATTCTATAGAGAACCCATTTCCATTCCCTATCTACTACCACACCTTGAATATTGGAATGCCAATCTGAGCGGGTAAGAATATAATTGGCATCAAACGTCTTAGCAATCTTTACCAAGTCGGAACTACTCCGTTTTTGGAAGAGTGAATCTACATTACGCCAGGAGAGTGGAGGTTTTGTTGAGCCTAAAATAGTCTCTATCCGATTTGCCCATTCTCGAAGTCCACTGTCTGTGTAAGGAGAACTATTAAATGTAAAAACAAGGGATCTCTGAGAGTAGAATCTAAACTCTGTCAAGGAAGGAGGAGCTAAGACAAGGGCATCTGGACTACTCTTTTGACGAAATCGTAAAGCTAGTTTTGTCAAGCTATCTCCCGGAACTTGATATAGAGTAATTCTTTTTTGAAAGACATCTGATAAATTACCAGGCAAAACTTCCAATAAACCAAGACTTAAGAATGTGCAACTGGTGAACGCTAGTGCATAGGTAGTAATTATCTTAATTCGACGAGTTGCTAAAAAAAGCTCTTCCCAAATAAATGGGGAAGCAAGAACCAAGAAAAGAGCGGATTTCCAGAATATACGATTTAATGCCTCTGTTAGGGAAGAGGGAAGCGGATAGAAGGCAACAAGAAGTAGCAAGACAAATACAGTAATCCAAGTAACTGTTCGTGATTGTACTAATTGAAAAGAATTCGTAGCTTTTAGGATGATTAAACTGACAGCTACACAAAATAGAAGTATAGCACCATTATGCAGTATTGGAGTTATAAGTAACAGTAAACTAACCGCCCTGTTGCCTTGTCGATAATGTTCATAGACCAACACGCTGATAGCGATGAGTACCATAAGCTGTGCGAAGGGAGTTGTTCTTGCTAGCTGTAGCTTAGCGAATAAAGACAAAGGATATATTTCTACAAAAAGGTAACCTAGTGAAATTGCGAAAAATGATGTAAAAATAACGGTGACGAGATTAAATTTATCTTCTGAACTTAGAGATTCTGAACTTTTAATACATAGTAGACCTCCAGCCATAAAGAAGACCAAATTTCTCCAGAGTCGCGGGGGCCAAAAGGACGGAATAATATGGTGGGGTTGACGGATGTGTCCGTAGAGGTATACAAATTCTGCATTGTCAATTATTCCACTACCAGTATTTCCGCTAACTATCATTGGTACATAAACTAAACAGGCTAAAATACCTAGAGTTATAAAAGGAAATACTATACTTGGCAGTTTATTTGTTTTCTTTGCCTCAATAAAAAGCAGCGGAGCCATCAATAATCCTGGAAGGATTCCTACGAGAAACTGGATAATGCAGGCTAGTCCGAAAAATAAATAGCCTAATATCCACCGTTTGGAGAAACAAAAATAAATTCCCCATATTGTAAAACCCATGGCAAAGATGGCTGGGATAGGTTCTGATCTAAATAGGGAGACATACCCAATAGTTCCATCTACAGCAACTAGACCCAAAAATGCTAATACTGTTGCTGGCAAACTGGCGTGACTGAACCGCTTCCCAAGAGAATATAACCCCAAGATGAAAGAAGAAAAAGATATAAGATAATATAAAAAGTAGGTTAACGGTAATCCTAGACCAATTTTTGCTGTAAAATATATTAAGTATTGATAGTAATATCGTGGTGTTATCTGAAGTGTATCCTGAACATAAAAATCTTTTGGGTATAAATCTGGATTTAATAAAGATAGAATCGGAGGTACTTCTATAAGATTATTGGATGAAGGAAATTTATAACCATAAGCTATTAGTGAAGCCGAGAGTATGAATATCCATAGACAGGTTTTTAGTAGTACATTTTTTGAGTGGTTCTTCATTTTTATAAACTTTAGTTAATTAATTTACTGTGTATTAATTTGTGTTTTTTTGCTTTTATTAGTGGTTAATGATTGCTTTATTTGTACTTTTTTTAACGATAGACACTGTCATTATAGTTGCATAAATAACCAATAAAAAAGAACCAATAAATAAACCCCAAGATACCCAATTAAATCCACTACTTAAAAGCAAGCTTAATACTAATAATACATTGATTTTGTTGGATAATATAAATTCCTCTTCAGATAAAATAATTATCAAAGCTAGTGGCATTATCCATTGCACATCAGCGTAAGAGTTTCTATAGGCAGGAATAAAATATTCGCTAATTAAAACCATGAATGAACTCAACAAAAATACTAAATCTGTCGAACTCTTTAACTTTCGATATTTAAAAATAAAACCACATAAAATGACAAATACTAATGCTAGTAATATAATCAACATATTAGGATAGAGTTTAATGTTAAAAAATCTATTAAAAATATACATCAGTGATGTAGTCAATTTGGGTACATTCATCGCATCGGGCAGGTTTGTCATTCCTTCAATAATTTTTGGATAAACAACATCAGTTCTTAGTTGACTTTTTATTACCCCTAATTTGATCAATCCATGTATTTTCATGGCAGATGAATAACTTTTCCATATTGAAAGATCGGCAAGTATAAATGATGAAAGTAATCCAGCTATTATACCTATTGCAGTTCCAAGTAATAATTCCCATTTTTTGTAAAGCAACATGGGAATAGTTGCCACTAAAATAGGAGGTCTAAAACTAACTGAAATTCCTAATATAAAACCAGATAATAGGTTATCTATTTTTAATGACCGATAATGAAGGGATTGTTTAGCCATCCAATAGGAAAGCGCCAATAAGAATATATATAGAACATAAATTTGCCCCCGTTCTACATGATAGCGCCAGAAGTAACTACCAGAAATAAACAGTAATCCAACAATCAAAATCAATTTTCTTTTAATTTGTGAAGATTCACATTTTACAAATATCGCTAAACTACCACCCAAAAATATCCATTGTAAAATCAACCATATTATTTTTTGGTTTTGATAGGAAAAATTAGCGATTATTGCATGAAAAGTCAGGATAGTAGGTGTTACAGTAACTCTAGAAACATCCCAATCTTTATTGTCTTGTGGATCTAAAAATAGTTCGGAATCACCAAGATGCCACTTAAAATAATAAGGATCTATTTTATTCAGCAAAAGTCTAGCGCCAACAACTCTTTGCCTTAAATCAACCCCACCATATTCAATAGTATTTTTTATATCGACAATAAAACCAAAACTTGATATAAATATAGAAACAATTAGTATGATATTTAACAGTTTTTTAAGCAAAACTTTGTTTGAGTTGTCCATCCTTGTTTGTGATTTTGTAATAATCAATATATTTGTTTGGGGGATTATAATATAAAATTGATCAATAATGGGTGAATATTTTACATTTATTTACTTAATAAAATGTATTGTTATATACCTGATCCGAGCTTGAGTGAGGTGATACCATATCTCTGTAATCGTGCAACGAATACACCCCCCTGCTACCGCCGTTCCCCAAGGAATCGGAGGACTAAAGGGGGGTCGGATATGGCGCAATATTAGGGAGAATTTGGTATGACAAAAGACTTTTGTCTTTGTACAGACGTTCCATCGGAACGTCTGTATTGAATGCGAAACTTTCACTTGGGCTTTAAACTAATGTCACAGATAGCGGTGATTTTACGAAAAGTTTGGATTCACCTCCCTAAATGTAGTATCGTTTGGGATTTAGTCTAAACTCCAGTTCCAAGGCAAGTTCCACAACAGTGGTACAACAATTATCCCTCCTTCCTCATCCCTAAATCTTAAACCTTCGCCGTATCCGCAAAGCGAATCTTGAGATAATCGTCCTCAATCTTGGCACCAGCAGGTTTCAGTGCAGCTAAGGCTTGCGGGAGGACAAGATTGCGGCGGTGATTGCCAATCCGTACATTTAGCTCATCCCCAGTTTTATTCAATTGGATATGGTCTTTCGGTATACCGGGTAGATACAGTTCTAAACTATACTCGTTTTCGTTTTGAACAACCCGAATTGTGTTTTCCTGGTAGTAAACCTGAGTTGGGTCTTCGTCTGCATACAAGGTTTGTTTGAGTCGTTCTAGCGCCTCAAGTCCGCACATCTCTTCCGCAAAGAGGGGAACTTCTTTAACCGGAAGCGGACTAAAGTTTTGGTGGATTTCCTGGCGATATTCTTGCTGATGCTCTTTCCAATGTTGGAAGAAGGGGTCAGTCACTTCGTCGGGGATAATCCGATTGGCAACGACTAAATCGGTGGAAACATTGTACAAGCTGAGGTAGGCGTGGGCGCGGAGGGATTCTTTAATCACCATTTTTTCCGGATTGGTGATTAACCGGACTGAGGTTTTGGTGTTATCGGTAAGAACTTTTTCGAGCTGTTCAATTTGCTCGTAGAATTCATAGGGAGCGTCCATCACCTCATTATCGGGTAAAGAAAATCCCGCGATGGGTTTGAATATAGGTTCAACCAGGGGTCTCAACGCCACAGACATTTTTTGCAGGGGTTTATAGAAGCGGCGCATATACCACCCTCCCACTTCCGGTAAGCTGAGGAGTCGTAGGGCGGTTCCCGTGGGTGCTGAATCGATAATTAGCACCTCGTACTCCCCTTCGTCATAGTGACGCTTCATCCGCACCAGACCGAAAATTTCATCCATTCCCGGAAGAATGGCTAATTCTTCCGCCTGAACCCCTTCGAGTCCCCGTGCTTGCAGTACCTGGGTAATATAGCGCTTCACCGCACCCCAGTTCCCTTCTAATTCCATCAGCGCATCCAGTTCCGCCCCCCAAAGATGAGGACGGACGAGTCGGGGTTCGTGACTGAGTTCTAGGTCGAAACTATCAGCGAGGGAATGAGCGGGATCTGTACTTAGGACGAGGGTTTTATACCCTAATTCGGCACAACGCAGACCTGTGGCTGCGGCTACGGAGGTTTTACCGACTCCGCCTTTGCCTGTCATTAAAATTACTCGCATAGATAATTCCGCTCACCTGAGAAACCTTTACATTTATTCACTGTATCGGGTTTTCACCGAAACAGTTGCTTGAGAACATCCAAACGGGGGATATCCCAATAATCGATATGGGAAGAAATTAGTCCATCTGCATTTAGACGTAATTCGCTCCAACCGGGGATAGAAATTCGTGGTTTCCAGGGGAGGGGTGTTGTCCAGCTTAAAGTCCAGCGCGTTTTGATGGTATTGCCGGATTGGGAAATGTCATGCAGGTCAAGTTGGGGATTGATGAACCAGGTTTGGATGAATCCAATCATTTGTTTGTAGCGATTAAGTCCCCGGAATTCGTTAAGTGGGTCTTTGAAAAAGACAGTGTTGGCGTAGATACTGTAGGTTTGGTCAACAGGAAAGCGTTGATAGTCCTGTTTGAGGATTTCAATAATGTCTCTATTTGTCATTTATTATCGCTGATATGTTATTTTTTTTAACGATATCATAGGTAGTCGGACACAATTCAACTTAAGCGTGAGAACAAGGGAGCAGGGAACAGTTAGGATTTGATCTTAGTCCAGCGCACCGAATGTATATCCAGCTAATTCCTATAATGGTAAACTCATCCCACTGAGTCTTTGATGTGGAATGAGTTTAAAAGTTGACTGACGGTTTATTTAGGAGATCGTGCCAAAAATTTGTTCCTTGAAAGACTTCACTTGTAAAGCTAAGTCTTGACGGTTGGCAGCACTGAGCAAATAGCGGCAAATAAACCAACTTACATAAGCAATGCCAATTATCTCTAGGAATAAGCCTAAGAAGGGAATCGTATTAATCGCATTCAGGACAGCCAGACTTAGTTTGAGACTGGTTAGGGCAGCTATAATCCAAGCAACCGCGATAAAAATTTGCTTGGTGTTCGTAACTCGGTTGTTTAGGTGATCAGAGAGAGTCTCTATCGTCTCGATCAAGGTGGAAATGAGTTGAACCCAAGGCTGTTTTTTTTCTTTGGTGAGAACTTCGCTGGTGATTTCCGGATGGCAGGTTTCCGAGTTGGGGTTAACTGGCTGTTCAGGGATTGCCATTTTAGCAGTCATTTTTTTATTTGGAGAACGACAATGCGTGAATGATGGGAGTGAGGGAATGTCGAGAACAAGGAGAGTGTCTTAAGGTTAAGCGTTAAACTCTGATGTTGGCTCAATCTATTACTTTACTCCCTAGCTTTTTTTAGTGTATTTAGGAGGAGCGATGCGGGTCAATAGTATTGATGAATCAACATAAAAACTTAGCTATTTATTTATCATTGCTTCAAACTATTATGCTGCAAGTTAATCTCTCTTGAATGGTTATAAGTATTCGGACAAAATTTATGTCCAGGTACTTACTCAGATCTTGTGTCCTTGGCGTTACAGCTCTTTGCGCTGTAATAAAGTACAGTAGATCAAAGTCCCCCTTCAGATCCCCCTTCCGTCCCCCTATTAGATCCCCCTCCCGTCCCCCTTAAAAAGGGGGAAGCCAATTGAATAGTCTTGTGGGGGGGTAAGGAGTAGGGGAAGCAGAGGGAGCTTCGTCCCTTCCTTCACTAGGATTAACGCTACGTCTGGTGTCAAGTTACTTACACAAATCTTAATGGAAAAACCTAGCTGTCAATCATGGCGATCGCGATTCGCTATCATCATCTCAGTTAATTGATCAAGCTGGAGTTCGAGTGCGATCGCCTGCCCGATACGTTCTGCTGCTGCAAGCCATAATAATAAAAGACTAAATACTATACCATTAGCCATTCATACTTCTCAACTATGACGTTCCATCGCTGGCTGCCTATCGTTTCCACCCTGATTTGCCTCGTTGCCCCAATCTCCAATCCAGCAACGGCACAATCATCCTCACCGTCTGAAAATAGCTGTCCAGCACCTGCCCTTTCCCGCTTGCAGAAACACAAAGTCGCGCCCGGTGAAACATTAGATAGTATTGCTCAACGATACAGCCTAATCCCAGAAACCTTAGCAGAAATCAATCCCAGCCTGTCACAAAAATCCATGCCTGTGGGTCGAGAGATTCTGATTCCTCCCTTTAATGGAATTCGGGTGCAAGTTCCGGCTGGGGCTAGCTGGCAAGACTTAGCTGAGGCGTATGGTATCCGGGCTGATATTTTATTTGAGGTCAATGGCTGTCCACCACAACCACCCGATATGGTTTTTGTCTCAGGGGTGAATTGGGTACTGGCAAATCGTAAACCTGTGGAAAACTATACTGGATTTCCTGGTTATCCCTTGCCCGCATTAGCGCCCATGGGGTTTAATTACGGTTGGCATCAAAATGACGATGGACAAACTCAGTTTCACAGTGGTATTGATCTATTGGCAGACCCTGGAACCACGGTGTTAGCGGTGGATTCGGGTACAGTTGCCTTTGCGGGTCAACAGGGAACCTATGGTAATTTAGTTGTGATCAATCACCAAGGTGGACGCCAAACCCGGTATGCCCATTTAAGTCGTCTTTCGGTGAGAACGGGTCAACGGATCAAACCGGGAACACCCTTAGGGGCGGTGGGTACTACAGGAAGTCCGGACATTGACCAACCTCATTTGCATTTTGAAGTTCGCTTCAATGCGCCTGCGGGTTGGGTAGCGCAAGACCCAGAGTTGCATTTGACGGCAAGACCAATAAATGACGAATGACAAATGACGAATGACGAACTTTATCATATCATTACGTCGCAGCGGAGCATTGTTGCTGTCAGTGGGTACGGTTAGCTTCTTGTGCGGTATGGGGTATGGTGTTGTCCAAAGCTATCCTGAACCCCCAGCAGAACCAATCATTCAACCTCAATCGGATATCCCCACAGAACCCCCGCCGCCGAATGCGACGGTTCAGATTAAAGCCGTGGGGGATATTATTCCGGGTACGAATTATCCTCAGAATAAACTGCATCCCAATAAAGCGGTTCTTTTTCAAGCGGTTCAACCCAGCCTGCAAGGTGCTGATTTATTATTTGGCAATTTTGAGAGTACTTTAACGAATTATCCCTATTCTGCTAAGTCGATAGGGGGATTAATTATCGCCTTTCGCACGCCGCCTGATTATGCCTCTTTGTTAAAAGAGGTGGGCTTTGATATTATGAGCGTTGCCAACAACCATTCTTATGATTTCTCACGTCAAGGATTTGCAGATACTATTAATAATTTGGAACAGGCTGGAGTTAAAGCATTAGGCGAAAAGAATCAAATTTTATATGCTAACATCAATGACCTATGGATTGCCTGGATTGGTTTTAGTTATTTTAATTATCACAATTCGTTGAATGATTTGCCTGCCGCTATAGCGTTAGTGGAAGAAGCCAGTCAAAATGCCCATATCGTGATTATTTCTGTTCATGCAGGGGCGGAAGGCACTGGGGCGATGCACGTTCGCAATCAAACGGAGTATTTTTTTGGCGAAAATCGCGGCAATTTGGTTAAGTTTTCTCAGACGATGATTGACCACGGTGCTGATTTAATTCTCGGACATGGACCTCATGTTCCGAGAGCCTTAGAAATGTATAAGGGAAAGTTAATTGCCTATTCTTTGGGCAATTTTATGGGGTATCGGACTCTCTCGACTCAAGCTCAATTGGCGTATTCTTTGGTATTGGAGGTAGAGTTGGATAACCAGGGTGATTTGGTTTCGGGTCAAATTATTCCAATTATGTTAAATCGTCAGGGGATTCCTTATCCGGATTCTCAAGGGCGCACGATTCGACTGATGCGCCAGCTTACTCAGAGTGATTTTCCGAATACTCCTTTACAGATTGATTCAACGGGTAAAATTTTGCCTCAGTAATGATGATTGGTTATACTCAATCTGTTAGCATCAGAATTAGATGGTTTTTAACGCAGAGTGACGCAGAGGTTTACGCAGAGGGCGCAGAGGGGGTTAAAGGATTTGAAGGAAAAGTTTTTGAAGGGGGTGAAGGGTGAATAATTAACACTCAACATTTAAATATTTTTCATTCTTCATCCTTTTTTTGACTCGAATTTTTACCATCAGAAAATTGTTCTTTGAATTTATCACCAGCAGATTTGGCTTGGTCGGTAAGATTCTCTGTAACCTGGGGAACACCTTGTTTTAGAGATTCCATATCCTCAAGGGTTTTTTTATAGTCACTGCGAATAAATTCGGCGGCTTGACTCATGCGCTCATGAATGCCTTCGGTATATTGATCACTGTTTTTAACCGCTTCCTCTAGCACAATGATTCGCTTTTTTCCCACACTGGAAACGGCGACGGGTGCAAGGGTATAAATCCCGTCCATCATTCCTTGCCAACCACTGGAGGAATATAAGTAATTAACGATGGCTCCCGTTTCTGGTTCAATGATATAATCAACAAATTTGCCAACTTTGTTGCCAGCATCCGTCCAAACTTCTACACCAATGGGAGACTCGAGAAGTTCAAGGGTTTCAGACTCGGTTTCTTCCTTCAGACTGTTGACAAGAATGCTATCGCTGCCAACAGTATTGACTTGTTCCCAGGTAATGTGGTGTTTTTTGCCGCCGAGAAACCCAGACTTGCAGGTTAACCCAACCACGCGGTGAGCTTGCCAATCAAGCCATAGCTGTGTCACTCGACCAACTTCTTCAGTTGTATGACGATCTAAGACTAATCGGTTTAAGAGTTCACTTTGCTTGAGAACTTCGACTTTTGCAGACATCAGATACCTCACTTGCGCTATGCTTGAGACAATGTAGACAGACAATGAGACAATGTTACAATGAGACAATGTTACCTACGGATAGAGTGTTTTTTGTTGTATACTTTATAATTTTAATTGATGACGGATGCGATTATTTTTAATTATAGCAGTTATTATCGCCATCTTAGCAATTATTTTTGCGTTGCAAAATACTGTGCCTATCGCCGTAACTTTAGGGATTTGGCGACTAGAGATATCTTTGGCGCTAGTTCTCGTCTTAACTCTAGGAGTTGGCGTTGTGGTGGGATTATTGGTATCGGTACCATCCCTGATGCGGCAAAATTGGAAACTTTCCCATCAGAAGCGACACAACAAAGACTTAGAGAAAGAATTAAATGAACAAACTCAGCAACTGGCGAATCAGCAAAAACGGATTGAATATCTGGAAAATAGTTTAAAGTTCAATCTGGATTATTCTGAATCATCTGAATCATCTGAATCATCTGATCGGGATTTAAATGCATAGGCTATTTATGGGGTAGGTTTTGCCTTGTATATCCCTAGAGAATCGAAAGCGATAAACCTATAGTAGATGCAATAATCTTCACCAATACCAGGAATGCGATCGCGGTATCAGTCTCTTCTGCCTTTTACTTTTCCTTGAACAGCGAGTTAAACTGGGCTTTAAGCGATGGCATATCTGCGATTCGTGACACCAGTACACTGGCGTTCCCGGCATCCTCTAGACGATTTTTCCAATAGCGAATCCGATCCGGGTGATTCATCCAGAATTGAATCACGGTATCCACCGCTCTATCCATATTCCATCCCTTCTGAGTGGGAACGGTTTCAACCGATTCTAAGAAGGCATCCAAGGTACATTGATAGGTTCCCAAATATTCAACGCCTGGGGGATTGGCTTTTTCACCGATCCGCTGTTGATGATTAAAAAAGTCCAGGATAGGGGAAACGCCAAGGATATCAAATGTATAGTTCATGGAATTTAGCCTCTACTTTTACAACCGTTATCCCCAATCTTAATCAAAGAAATTGATTATAGATTATCATTGTGAACAGTTTTATGAAAATTTTATTTAATGGTCGAGGGTAAGTTAAAGTAAGTCGTAAAATTAGCACTCGATGCCATTGAGTGCTAATAAAAACCAGAACCAATTCGGTAGTTTAGCAACAACTGAAAGAGCCAATGAGCAGCAAAACCTTAATGATTCAAGCGATGGTGCTATCAAACATCGCCGCTGATGACAAATGACAAATGACCAATAACTAAAATGAACATACTCCTGGCGGGTCACTATCAAATCATCAAATACTTAGGCGGTGGCGGTTTCGGTCAAACGTTTCTGGCTAGAGATAGCCATTTACCGGGGAATCCCTTGTGTGTGGTTAAGCAACTCAAACCTCAGCTAAACCAGCCGCAAGCCTTGGAAACGGCAAAACGCTTATTTGAACGAGAAGCGCAAACCCTGTATCGCTTGGGAACCCACGATCAAATCCCCCGATTGCTGGCGCACTTTGAGCAAGATGAGGAGTTTTACTTGGTGCAGGAGTTTGTCGAGGGTCAACCCCTGAACCAAGAATTTGCTCTGGGTCAAAAAATCACTGAGTCAGAAGCGATCGCACTGCTTAACGATATCTTACAGGTTTTAGCCTTTGTTCACCAACAGCAGGTGATTCACCGCGACATTAAACCCGCCAACTTGATTCGCCGCCGCCGCGATCGCAAAATTGTGTTGATTGATTTTGGTGTGGTTAAAGCCGTTAGTACGCCCGCCTCTAACCTTTATGGCGCAACCAGTATCACCGTAGCCGTGGGTTCTCCCGGTTATATGCCCAGTGAACAACAAGCGGGTCAACCCTATTTTAGTAGCGACATCTACGCCGTGGGAATGGTGGTGTTGCAAGCCTTAACCGGATTAAGTCCCACCAGTAAGCAAACCTCTCAGAGACTCCCTCGTGATCAGTATGGAGAATTTTCTTGCACCTTACTGCGCGATCGCATGACGATTCACCCCGGTTTAGCCACTATTCTAGATAAGATGGTGCGCTATGACTATCGACAGCGATATCGAGACGCCAGTGAAGCCCTGCAAGCCTTAGAGCAATTCCGCCAAGATACCCAAGGCGATGAACCCATTACTCATCCGCAAACCCTGGTTGTCCCCACCACTCATCCTCAATCACCCATCACTGATCACCAAACCCCCACATTACCCCTTTCCTCACCTCAGACGCTAGATGAACCCGAAGGACAGGTAAGTTTGAATTCTAGCTTTTACGTCGAGCGTCCTCCCGTAGAATCAGACTGTTATAATGCTATTCTCAAACCCGGTGCTTTAATTCGGGTAAAAGCGCCGCGACAAATGGGCAAAAGTTCATTACTCTCACGGATTCTCAACTATGCCAGTCAGCAAGGCTATCGCACCGTTTGCCTGAATTTTCAATCGGCTGATGCAGAGTTTCTCACCAGTTTAGATCAATTTTTACAATGGTTTTGTGCCAGTGTGAGCTGGAATTTAGGCTTAGACGATCGCTTAGACACCTATTGGCGAGGAATTTTAGGCAGTAAGAATAAATGTACCGATTATTTTCAACGCTATTTATTATCAGAAACCACTCGTCCTTTAGTATTGGGATTAGATGAAGTGGATCAAATCTTCCAATATCCAGACATCGCCACAGACTTTTTTGGACTGTTGCGAGCATGGCATGAGCAGGGGAAGAACCAGGCAATTTGGCAGCGACTGCGATTAGTGTTTGTCCATTCTAAAGAAGTTTATATTCCCCTGAATATTAATCAATCCCCCTTTAACGTTGGCATACCGATTGAACTCCCGGAACTGAATCCGGTACAAGTCTGGGATTTAGTCCAGCGCCATTCTCTAGATTGGCAACCCAACCAGGTTGAAGAATTAATGAGTATGACTGGAGGACATCCCTATCTGGTGCGAGTCGCACTTTATCAAATCGCCCGAGGGAAGATGACATTGGAGAAATTGCTGCAAGTTGCGCCGACGGAAGAAGGACCATTCTATGACCATTTACGTCGCCATTTATTAAATTTAGAAGAAAATGCCGAATTGGTGGCAGCGATTCAGCAAGTTGTGGCGGCGAATCAGTCTGTTGAAATTAAAGCTGCCGCTGCGTTTAAGTTACGCAGTATGGGACTGGTGAAGTTTCAGGGAAACGCTGTCACACCCTTGTGTCAGATGTATCGCCGCTATTTTCGCGATCGGCTCAGGAGTTCATAAGCCAGGAATTGGCTGCACCCTGGTTTTTCTAGGATGGGTCTAGACATCCCTGGAGGAAGCCGATAAAATTCAAGCGGATGAAAAACCGCAACAGGCAGATTTGTCGGGGCGGGTTGGTGAACAGCCGGGTCAACTTAAGTAAGCCAAAACCTTTGCCAATTCTTTCCTTCAGCAACCCAGGTAGCCTGCGATACTTACCCATCCCACTTATTGTTAGCAATTATTTACATTTGATGTATAATTTTATCCAATCTTGTCATATCCTTTATGATAGTCAGAACAATTTAGGGTAGCAACCTGCTGCAATCAGTGAGTAATCTCCGGTCGATCAGCAAGTCGAGACGTACCCTTCCCTTGTCTCCGCCGATAAACGCATGGTTGTCTTTATTAATAGTTTATTAGGATTTTTTATACTATGGAAGTCTTTGAAAAAAAGAACATAAATAAGGTTTTAGCTATTGTTAAAAGTATTTGTTACTTGTTATTGCTCAGTTTTATTTTCTGCTTCGGGAATGTTCAAGCGGCATTAGCTCATACTCCACACGATGATATTTATCAGGTAGAATTATCTCCCACCTATGACCAAGATGAAACCTTGTACATTATAGTCAGAGGCATCTATTTGAAATCAACCGATGGGGGTCAGAGCTGGAAGAGAATCGTGAGAGGTTTGGATAATATTAATAACTTAGCGGCGTTATCCACCTATGCTCAAACTAATAAAACTCTCTTTTTATCATCATTTGGAGATGGGATTTACAAATCAGACGATGCCGGAGAGTCCTGGATGAAAACTAACAAGGGATTGGATAGTTTAGATATTGACTTAATTTCTATATCTCCTCACGACGCTGACGTTGTCTTAGCTACTGGTAGTCAAAAAGGACTCTATAAAACTAATAACGGTGGTGAAGATTGGCAGAAAGTGATAGAGAACGATAAAATTACGGCGATCGCTTTTTTGCCGGAAAATAAAAATAAAGTTATTATCGGTAATAATCAAGGAAAACTTAACTTGTCTAGCGATGGAGGCGAATCTTGGCAGCAACTTGCTAATTTCCGCCAAAGTGGTGCAGTAACTGCTATCGCATTTTCTCCTAATTTTTCTTCAGACCTTACTTTTTTTGTAGGAACGGAAAAAGCGGGAATTTACAAAACGGTGGATCAGGGTCAGTCTTTTTTAAACGTCAATCAAGGACTTTCAGATCCCTTGATTAAGGATATAGCTGTTGTATCGGATAGTCAAAATAATTTGACTTTATTAGCTTCCGCCGGAAATCAAGGAATTTTTCGCTCGAAAAATGGGGGAAAAACTTGGGAGAAATACAGTCAAAGTCTGACTAAAGATGTTCAAGCCGATTCACCAAGTTTTGAGGATAGAGATCATTTCAGTTATTTGAGAATTTCGCCAAATTTTACTGAAGATAAAACAGTATTTTTGGCGGGATTTAATGGGCTGTTTAAATCGACAGATGGGGGTCGGGTTTGGCAAGAGCTAGAAACATTGTCTCCTCGAACGATTATCGCCTTAGACGTATCACCAGATTATCAGAATGATTCGACAATTGCTATCGCGGCTTACAATAAGGAGGCGTATATCAGCAACGATCAAGGAAATAGCTGGCGTCCAATTAACAAAGGTTTAACTATTCCTCGTTACAAAAAAGATTTAGCCAACCCAATTTTCATAGAAGTCCCCCGTTTTTACGAAATTATGTTTTCTCCCAATTATCGTAATGACAAAACTCTATTTGCTGTTTTGGCTTATAAAGTTTTAAAGTCTACAGATGGAGGAAACAATTGGGATTTAATTCCTATAAAACCAGTTCATGGGTATTCAACGAGGGGAATGACTATGGCTATTTCAGCGGATTTTGTTAAAGATAAAACAGTTTATTTAGCTACTAAATATGGCGGGCTTATTTACAAATCAACGAACGGAGGTAAAAACTTTTCGGTCGCAGGTAAGATAGATCATGCCCTAAATGCTTTGGTAATTTCTCCCAATTTTTCATCGGATCAAACTCTTTATGCATCAAGTCCTGACGGGATTTACCAAACCGTTGATGGGGGGGCTACTTGGGAATTAACAACGGATAGTCCTGAGTTAGGAGATAAAACGTGGTCACAGTTAGCGATTTCCCCGAATTATCAGGCTGATCAAACGGTTATAGCCGGGAGTGATAAAGGTCTCTTCAAAACTAAAGATGCAGGAACAACGTGGGAAAAAATAGTCGGTTCTGCTTACGGCGGTAACGGCTATGTAGAAGCAATAGCTTTTTCACCCAACTTTAAAAACGATCAAACCTTCCTGGTTACTATTCGAGGAAAAGGAGTCTTTAAAACTGTTAATGGTGGGGAAACATTTAGTCAGATTGATGCTCTGATCGAGCAAAACCATTCATTGTCACCTCTACTCACCATATCCACTTCATCAGTTCCGATCAAATTTTCTCCATCCTACGCAACTGATAACACTATTTATGGGTTTGGTACGGCTGGAGCAGATGTGTTGAAATCAACAGATGGAGGTCAAACATGGCAAATAATTTCAGTTCCCAGATCTGAAAGCCAAATCGATAATTTTGTTACTTCTTTAAAAGTTGTAAATTTGGTTTTCCACATCTATCCTTTCCTGGGATTTATTGCTGCTCTAGTGTTAGCTTTGCCAAGTTACTTATTGCTCGGATATTTAGGCTTAGAAAAAAAATTACCCTTGCATAAATGGCAAATTAAAAGCGGTGGTGCATTTGTTGTATTTCTGGCAGTGTTACTTGTACTATATACCTAGGAAAAGTATCCCTTAATCCTGTCTCCATTTAATCGTCGCTAATGTTCTTGTAAATACCATCAGCAAAACAGACTATCTTAATTGGCAGTAATAAAGATGCTAAAAAAAATCTTGAGGAGTTTCTTGCAGTATATAGACAACCCATATTTGCGTAAAATTTTAGTGCGGATAGGAACGATTGATGAGTTCTACAGTAATCTTCAGAAAAGTCATCCAGTTTCTCCTGAAACCATTACTACGCCAGAAGTTAAGCATACTCTTTTTCACTGGAGAGCTGAATACCTGCAAAAGGAAACGTACTCTCTTCCACCTATCTACTCAGTTACTCTCAGGAATGTAATCTACTCTCCTAAATACAACATTATTCTGACTAATTCACGGAAAGTAATATCAGATTCCATTAATACAGATTTTTTTAAAGATCCAAAACAATTTAGTCTTTCTCATTTATTTTTTAAAAAAGTTAAAAAAATACCTGGATTTTGTAGTATATTTAGATCAACTAATAATAGCTACTATCACACATTAATTGATAATATTCCCCGGCTGTACTTGCTCGCTCAACCCGAGTATAGTAAAATCCCTGAAATTAAACTCCTCTTTTCTAATGAACTGACCAAAGCTGAAAAATTCTTTATAGATAAATGCTGTCCTAATAATGTAAAACCTGTCGTAGTTAATCCTCATCAACTTTATTCCTGTGAAGAGGTTATATTTCCCAGTTTTATGAGTCAACCCTGTGCTGGTTATTTACCAAAAGTATACCTAAAGTATTTTTTGGATAAAGTTATTCCCCAACGTTCAAGGCGGAAAAAAAATCGCATTTTTATTTCTAGAGGAGAAACAAAAAAAGGGAAATTACGCTGTATTTTAAATGAAGATGATCTTTTTCATGTTTTGAAAAATCATGGTTTCCAAAAATATAATCTGGAAAGGATGTCAATTGAAGAACAAATAGAAACTTTTTACGATGCTGACTATGTTGTAGCCGCCCATGGAGCCGGCTTATCTAATATCATTTTTTCAGATGCAATTAAACTGTTAGAGTTATTTCCAACACAGTTTGTATTACCACATTACTATTATCTATCAAAAGCACTGGATCATAGCTATCGATACTGGTGCGGTGAAGAAGAGAGTAGAGATGCAAACTTCCAGGTCAATGTTTCAGAGATTGAATCAATGTTAAATAGCTTTGAATAATAGCTTAAACCTATGCACATAAAACTTTATCTTAAGCAATTCATTGACCGATTAGGGTACAAAGTTTACAAAAAAGGGCATGTACCTATAGGTGTAGATTTTGACTCTGATATCGTCAGATTTTCTAGAGACTTACAAGTTAAGACTATTTTTGATGTTGGTGCCAATATTGGTCAGACAGCATTACGTTTCTATAAAATATTTCCTCATGCTAATATTTTTTCATTTGAACCAATCCAAACCACATTTGATCAGCTTGAGCGAAATACAGCTCGTTTGCCTAAAGTTAATTGTTATCATCATGCTTTTGGTTCTAAAGAGGATAATTTAAAAATTTATAGACAGTCCAATTCTTTGCTAAATTCGTTAGCCGATGAAGTCAACCATTATTCCCCAGAGAGTGAAATCGTCAAGGTAAAAACTATTGACCAATTTTGCCGTGAAAACGATATTGAAACAATAGATATACTAAAAACAGATACCGAAGGATTTGAGCTTGAAGTTATCAGGGGAGCAAAAGAATGTTTAGAGGAAAATACTATAAGATTTATTTTTTTAGAAGTAGGTTTCAGGTATACTGATAAACGACATATATTGTTTTCAGAAATTAACGATTATTTAATTGAAAAAGAATTTAGATTTTGTGGATTCTATGATTTGCATCACTCGAATAACAAGGGGCAATTTCTCTTAACTTATTGTAATGCTTTATTTGTAAATTTTAGTCCAGTAAAACCTCTTTTTTAGACAAAATGATTCACAGAATGCACTACCGTCATCTGATCCCTAATTCAACGGCTAAAGTTTTGCTATTTTGTTTGCTAATTCTATTAACATTAGGTGTATTTTTTCGCTTTGCTAATCTTGACCGCAAGGCTTACTGGTACGACGAAACCCGTACTTCTATTCGAGCAATTGCAGCTTATATGCCAACCAGTCCGGAAGCGGTTTTTGATAACCGGATTACTGGGATTGAAGATATAAAAAAATACCAGCAAGCTGAACCTCAAAGAAGCTTAACTGACAGTCTTTACGTCATGGCGAAGGATGATCCCAAGCATTCACCTTTATACTATATCTTAGTCGGGATTTGGGGCAGAATTGTTGGTGATTCAGTAGGTACAGTCAGAGCTTTATCCGCCATAATTAGCCTGCTAGGATTTCCCTGTATTTATTGGCTAGCGATTGAACTATTTGGCTCAAATCTAACAGCGGGAACAGCCACAGCTTTAATGGCTGTTTCTCCGGTATTTGTTCTCTATGCCCAAGAAGCTCGTCCCTATACTCTTTGGACAGTTACTATTTTATTGTCAAGCGTGACATTACTTAGAGCAATGCGTTTAAACAATCGAGCAAGTTGGGTAATTTACGCTTTATCTATAGCTTTGGGGATTTATACCCATATTTTATTTAATTTGGTTATTTTATCCCATGCAATTTATGTACTAATCATAGGTTATCCAGACGTATCGAACATTTTTGCTAAGAAAGAAAATACTCGAAAAATTTGGCTACCTCAAGTTTGGATAAATTACTTACTATCGACTTTTTTGGGGTTAATAACTTTTACACCTTGGGCTAAGTTTATCTGGGATCACCGCGATAATTTCCGTATGTCCTATTTGACTGAACAGAAAGGCAGTTTATCTTTTTTCATCAAGAGTTGGGTTCTGGAGATTAGTGCTTTATTTTTGGATTACAAGGGTTCTAGCTTTATTGATTTAAGTCAAGGAAAAGATAATAAGTTTCACTATTTAGTTTACCTACCTATATTGATATTAATCGTCTATTCGATCTATTATTTAATTCGTCGTACTCCCAAACAGATATGGTTATTTATTTGTACATTAATTGTCGTACCAATACTAGCATTAACATTACCAGATTTAATTTCTGAAGGAATTCGTTCAACTGTCGTTCGATATTTTTTTCCGTCCTATTTAGCTATACAGTTAGCCGTTGCTTATTTGCTAAGTTCCAAGTGCTTTACGGCTAATGTTTCACATCAAAAGTTATGGCAGTTAATTACAGTCGTATTAATTTCTGCTGGAGTTGTCTCTTGTGCAATTAGCTTGCCCGCCAAGACATGGTGGAGTAAATCTTACAGCTATTATAATGCTCAAGTGGCTGAGATTATTAATCAAGCCAACAATCCCCGCTTAGTGGTTAATTACTCTTGGTATAACTCGACTCAGTTGCTCTCTATGAGCCACATTCTCGAACCAAAAGTTAAGCTTCAGTTATTAGCAGAACCTGAAGTCGAGCAAATATCTCTAAATTTTAGTCCTGAACAAGATATATTTTTATATAATCCTAGCAAAGACTTTCAAAAAGACATTAATCAAGCTGGTTTTGAGCTAAAAAATATTCATGAGCGGGGTCAGCTTTGGCAGTTGAAAAAATAATGATAATTTATTGTTGACATGACTCAATTCAAAAATCAAATCATTTTTCCTACAGGAGTGCAATATTCAGATAGTGTTGCCGAACACTGATTAAAGGACTGCATTCCTTTTTCGACTAAATCTGGAGAAATATTGTTTTTTATTTTTCTTGGCGTTCGTATTATATGACCTGCTTTAATATTGCCTTTATGATCTCCCACATCCCGCATCCCGGTTGTTCGGAGAATTTGATAGTCTTCGGAAAATCCTTGTCTCGTGCCTAAAAAATCATGTAAAGCGTCAAAAACTAAATCTGTCTGCTCTAAAAGCTGGTTATGTGTGATAAATAAGCTACGCTCTTTGCTATTGATTAGCTGGGCATAATGTTCTAACATGGATAACCGTTTGACATAATAGTCAAGGACTTGTTCTTCACTCAAATGGGGTTTGAGTTCAGCGATACTCGCCAAACTTCTTTGGGGTTCTCTTAATAAAAAAATGCTGTACAGATTTTCGGAAACCAAAAAGCTTTCATTCAAAAATTTGTTGTTGTGTAGAACTTTATCTAAAATGTATTTTTGGTGCATACTCAATTTTTTTATGTCCGAGAGCTTTCTAAATTCTTGTGCTTGCCAATAAACCTTTAACATTAAACACTTAAAATCCGCTTCTGAAGTATATTGAATGTGAGTTTCCCCATAGCCGATAATGTCAGAGTTTGAATTTAAAATATGAGTTAATAAGGAAGAACCCGACCGCATGTGGCTGAGGATAAAAAGAATTCGATAGGGTTGACTTCTGCCAACGATATGAAAAGGACTTTGAGTTGTATCAATTCGATAGTGGTGATAATTCTGAATAATTTCGTTTTTTGTCACCCGAATCAGTTGACGTAGGTTTGAATCTTTCATTTAAAATGCTCAATCATTTATTCAAGTTTAAGCCAAAGAATTATTCCTCTGCCTTTTCCACGTTCAGTAATTCCGACCATTCATCTAGAAGCAGGTCATAGTGACCCGCTTGTCCCTGGGGATACTTTCCTTGCTCGACGAGTTTGATTAGATTAGGCAACGCTTGGATATAGTCAGAATCGTGTTTGGGCGGATGTAACGTCCAGGCTTGAGTTGAGGATAAATCTGCCCTAACAAAACTTGTATCCCGTAGCTTTTGACTCGTCATCGGCTCAAAGGATTCAATAGCGCCTTGAATGGCTTTAACTTGACGGCGTAACTTGCGCTCAACTTTTGCACATAATGATTGAAATGGCTGGGGTAACTGTCTAGACAGCATCGGGTAATATTTCCACATCAAGGGGATGGGGGCAAGTTGGACAAAGCGTTTTCGGTCAACGAGGTATGCCCTCATACTAAAAAATTTATGGGCATAAAAACCACGTTCATCTTTGATAAAAGGATTGGGGTGAAAGGCTTTACCTTCTGGGTGAGGAGGACCACAACGGGGACGTATCGCCGCGATGGTGGGGATTGATTCCATTAACTGTATGGCTTGGCTAATCCAGTCATAATCGGCGTCTTGGTGCAAAAGCATGTCCGCATCAAAATGGAGGTAATGATCCGTGGCGGATGCTTCTATACAGTACAGCGAGGCATAAACGGTTGAACCTTTCCAATTGTGTGTATGGTTGAGCATCTGCTGGGCTTGCTCAGTGCCAAAATACTTTTGATAGACATTTTTAATTTGTGCTGGGTTATAATCAACTTTGATAATTTTGTCGATGAACCCTTGGTCTATTAGAGTTTGACAAGCTAATTCTAATTGTTGTTGAGTTCCTGTATTGTATCGATAGCGCTTATCTCCACTCAGCGGTGCCGTATCCATCGCCAAAACCCGTTCGGTAAAGGGATAATGACAGGCACGAATCAGATGTGGAATTGTTTGTAGCATGTAGGGTACATCTGTTCTAGCTACCAGTAGCCATAGTGACACGGGAACATTCATCGCCCTCCTCCCAATTTGTTTTCTTTGTTGAAAAGTATAGGCTTAATTTTAACTGATTTATTTGTCACTAGAGTTTAGACGACGATTTTTCAGCCCACTGCCATTAATGATACACTCGTTGAGTGCCACGACTACAGGCAAATTTTCCCTGGGAATAGGTCGGTTCTGGAGGTTTTATCTTACCAGAAACATTGGCTTTACAGAGAATTTCTCTAGTTGTCAGAGTACCCGGTGTTTCATGGATATCCAAGTCAGTGGTAGGAATACGAAAAACGCCACCCACATAACTTTTCCGGTTAGGTTTACGGGAAATGGCGTAATTAAAGACAGAAGCACCATCATTATAAGTGGAATAGCGATAGTTCTTCGTCTGATTCGGAATACTTCGATTCAGTTGAGACAGGGAATCGGCAAAAACTGAGTGTTTTAAATAGTAAGCTTGCTGACTGCGGTTCATCGAATTTACATAATCCTTAGCATCTGGTTCAGGAGTTTTTTTGGTATACAAAAAATTTGGCACAATCAGACTGATTGCGATACTGGCAATGATAAACTGAAGGAAAGTCAAGCCAGCAAGACGACCATAGCGCACGCGATCGCGGAAGGTCAAACCATCTTGATGATCATAACGCACGCGAGACTGCCCCGACTTTTTCACGGAGTCTCCACCTGATTTTAAAGTCGATAGCGCTTGACGCGCCCCCGTAAACCGTCGTTCTGGTGCAGGTTCGGTCAGACATTCCAACCATTCTGCAAAATGGGGAGTGAGATTGACATAATCGCTAAATTGAAAGCGCATCTGATGTTGGGGTAAATCAGCAGGAGCTATTCCCGTTAATAAATGAATTAATGTCGCCCCTAATGCATAGAGATCTGAAGCGGGAACGACTTTTCCCCAAAGTTGTTCTGGTGGTGTATAGCCACTAGTTCCCACTACTGTAAATGTTACACCTTCTGCTGTGGCTCGGTCTTGTACAGCACCAAAATCAACCAGATAAACCTGTCCATCCTGGCTCAAAATTAAATTACTCGGTTTAATATCACGATGAAATACAGGGGGCGACAATTCATGCAAATAAATAAGAATTTCTAAAATACTCTCGGCAACTTGACAAACCTCTGCTTCTGTGAATCGTTTCCCCTGATCTAATAGCGTTTGTAAAGAGTCACCAGGAATGTAATCTTGGACTAAGCCAAACCACGGTAATCCCTCTCCGAATTGCTTTTCAATGGTGAAGAAATCACGATACTCCGGAATTCGGGGATGATTGAGATGCTGAAGCACTTGCGCTTCTCGTTCAAATAGCTTTAACTCATCCCAATGCATCTGAGGGTTAAACGCTAACAGCTTCACCACGACAGGTTGCGGCGGTGACAGGCTAATGTCTTGGGCTAACCAAGTTTGACGTCCCGCATTTTGTCCTAATTTTCTTTCGAGTTGATAACGTTCCGCTAACATTTGTTTTTTCATTTGCCATTCGTCATTTTCTTCAAATATAAACGACGAGAGGGCGGGTTTTGTTAATAAGTTATCGGTAGATCCGTCAATTAAATCTCTAAACCCGCCCCCACAATACCATATAATTTTTGTTTACTACCCTTCTCCCCTTCTCCCCTCCTACCCTTCTACCCATCCTTGAAGTTCCTCAACTAACCAACGCCGCTCGTTTTCGGTTAAGGTTTCACCGAAGGAATAGCTAATCATCCAAGTCTCTAACCGTATCTCGGTAAAAGGGATTAATTGGATATTTTTGATATCAGTCAATTGACCGATATGACGCTGATAGGTTAACCCCAATAGTTCTCGTTCAATAATGAAGTGTTCTGGAGTCAAATAAAGACAATAACCTCCGAACAGATGACGCAAATTATAGTCCACTTCATTTTGGACTTTACCTAATTCCTGATTGGTAGCCCGCCAGAGCCATCCTAGAAACGCCACCAGGGGGAGCAAGACAAGAAACAATGTGCCATTGTGGGATAATGTGGCAAATAGCCCGATACCTAAGCCTAAAAAGATTAACCCGAATAGTAATAAAAGCGGGAGTGAACAAGCGGTGAGCAGTAAGTCACCTCCTAGTTTGAGAATATCCCGGAACGATCGCTTGGGTTGGGGAATTTTCAGAATAAGCTGCTGGGGCGATTGCTTAAGCTGAACGCGGCTACCCTTCGGTTGAGAGCGATTGGTTAGGGAATGTTGGGGATAACGATGGTGATGCAGCGCCTCTAGCGCCTCCGCCGCGCTACTAAATCGTGCGTCTAAATCCGGTGCAGTCAAGATGTCTATCCAACGAATCAACTGGGGATCAACCGAGACGCGATCGCTCCATTGTATCCGTAAATCCTGTTGGGGTAAGTCAGCCGGGGTAATCCCGGTGAGTAAATGGATTAGGGTTGCGCCTAAAGCATACAAATCAGAGGCGGGTACAGCCTTTCCCCAAAACTGTTCTAAAGGAGTATAGCCAGTCGTTCCCACTACCGTAAACGTTACTCCTTCTGTCACCGCCCGATTTTGCACCGCCCCAAAATCAACCAGATAAATGGGCACATCATCCGCCAAAATTAAGTTACTGGGTTTGATATCCCGATGTAGCACTGGCGGTTGTAAGCCATGCAGATAACTGAGAATCTCTAATACTGACTCAGCAATACGCTTCACGTCTTCTTGAGTGAACCGTTTACCCTGATCCAATAATTGCCGTAAGGAAGCCCCCGGAATGTATTGTTGAACTAATCCGAACCAATACAAACCCTCTCCAACCTGGCTATCCAAGGAAAAATAATCCCGATAGCGGGGAATTTGAGGATGGGTTAGCTGTTGAAGAACTTGGGCTTCGCGTTCAAATAACTTAAACTCATCCCACTGCATCTGAGGGTTAAATGCCAATAGCTTAACAATCACTGATTCTGGCGGGGATACAGACTGGTCAAACGCCAACCAGGTTTGGCGTCCAGAGTTATTGCCAAAGGGATGATGAAGGTGATAGCGATCGCATAAGACCTGTTCTGCTTGCAGCATTTCCCGGTAAGTCCTGATCAAGCCTATTTCTCTACTTTAACCGTATTCCTATCGGTTTATCTTTTCTCAGGAGATGATCTGCTCCCCCAGCTCCCCCATCTCCCCCGCGTTTTCCCCCCATCTGCTTGAAAACGGCTGTAAATCAGCTATCCTAGCGTAGGATATCGTTCACCAGAAAACCCCATGAACAGGAAAAATCGTATTGGTAGTCGTCATTTTTGGCAAATTTGTGCCAGTCAGCTCGTTACAGCAAGTTTATTTACCCTAGCCTTTCCTGCTAGTCCTGTCAGTGCTGGTGTCGATCAGTTTCAAATCTGCGCCGCAGAACTATTGCGTGCGGGTATCTCTAGGGAAAATGCAGCCAGAACTTGTGCTGAGGCGCTTGAACCTAAGGATTTATCTCTCTGTGTCCTAAAAATCGAAGAGTTAACCCCAATTGCGGCTGATGATGCGTTATTCGCTTGTATGCGTGTCCGGCGTCCCAAGGAATTGGCAAGCTGTACTGTTGATATTAACCAGCATACTCAAGGTTCTGATCCGGTTTCGGTGCTAGCAAACTGTCGTCGCAGTCTTCTACCCTTGCGTTTTTCTGAATGCGTGATTGGTTTGAGTCGCGAAATTGATTTTTCTGTAGAGGGTGCGCTAGCTACCTGTATTGATGCGGAGGATTTTCCCCGTTAAGTCTTCAAAACTTACTCATTGCTCCCCCAGCTTCCCCAGCTTCCCCCGCTCCCCCTCTACCTATTGCCTTTTACGACTGAATCGGAATCTCAATTACAAACTCTGTACCGTTTCCCCTCTCACTCGTGACATCTAATTGACCTCGGTGCTTTTCCACGATGATCTGGTAACTAATCGTCAATCCTAAACCCGTTCCAGAACCGACGGGTTTGGTGCTAAAGAATGGATCAAATAGCCTCTGACTTACCTCCTCTGTCATTCCTGATCCGTTATCCGCAATACGGATAATCACCTTCGCCTCGTCTACACTCTCCGTACTAATCTCAATCGTAGGGCTTTGGGATTGATCGGGAGTGAGTGGCGATCGCACAAATTCTTCCTCTTCTTCCCCTGCTTTCCTATCCCCTCTAATTAACCACATCTCACCCTCTCGTTTGAGTTTGCCATACTTCTCATCTAAAGCATCAATAGCATTGGTAAGCATATTCATAAATACTTGATTGAGTTCACTGGCATAACATTTCACAAGAGGCAAACTACCATAATTTTTGATCACCTCAATTCTTGGTCGTCCGGCTTTAGCGTCTAAGTGGTACTCTAAGAGCAAGAGCGTGTTATTAATATCTTGATTAATATCGACGAACTTCAACTCAGCCTCATGTAAATGGAAGAAATTCTTGAGCAACGATACAGTTTGGCGGATTCGTTCAGCACCCACCTGCATTGATTCTAGAAGTTTAGGTAAATCAGATTGAATAAAATCTAACTCAATTTCCTGAATTTTGCGATTAATTTTCTCAGTTGGATGTGTATACGTTTGTGTGTAAAGTGTAATTAGCTCAAAGAGATCTTGAATATATTCATTAGCGTGGTACAGGTTGCCATAAATAAAGTTAACGGGATTGTTAATTTCGTGGGCAATACCTGCCGCTATTTTGCCAAAGGAAGACATTTTCTCGGCTTGAATTAATTGGACTTCCGTTTGTTGCAGCTTGTGTAATGCCTCTTCAAGTTCCAAGGATCTTTGCTTCTCTTGCTGTTGGGATTGTAATAAGTGTTCATTTTTGGCTTGCAGTTCTTTTTGCAGGTTCCGTAGCGTCAGGTGAGTTTGGATTCGGCTAACAACCTCTTCCGGCTGAATCGGTTTGGTAATATAATCAACAGCGCCAATCTCAAACCCATGAACCTTGTTAAGGGTATCTGAAAGTGCTGTCATAAAAATGACTGGAATATCCCGCATTGAAGGACTACTTTTTAGTCGTTTACATACCTCAAACCCATCCATTCCCGGCATCATAACATCCAACAGAATCAGGTCAGGTTGAGCGGCTTCAACGCGCTGAATCGCTGTTTTTCCATCCGTTGCGACCAGTACTTTGAAACCGGATTTGGTCAAATAATTAAACAGAAAACTTAGATTCGTGGGATTATCTTCAACAATTAATAAATTTCCTTGGGCTGCTTTTTTATCCATTGTTTTGCTTGGGTATTCTCACAGTAAAAATACTTCCTTTGTTGAGTTCACTGGTTACTTTAATATCCCCCCCGAAACCTTTTAAGATCTGCATACAAGTATAAATACCGAGTCCTGTGCCTGTGGGTTGATTTCGTTGTTTTTCCTCACCCTTCAATGGTTTAGTGGTATAGAATGGATCAAAAACTTTGGATAGATTTTCTGGGGGTATTCCACATCCTGTATCTTGGACATCAATGTAAAGATTGTCTTCATCCTGCCGGGTGATAATTGTTAAGGTTTGTTCTTCCTTATCCCACATAGCATCTAGGGCATTACCGATTAAATTATCCAAGATTTGGGAGATATCAGTATAAACTAAAGGGATTAAGGGAATATGCTCATCCAAAACATATTTTTTTTTAACCTTGTGTTTAAATTGAAGGTTAGCCTGCCAAAAATCGAGTTCCTTTTTTAGGATATCATTAACATTCAGCGAAGTTAACTGCAAGGAGTGATCCATTTTGCTCTTGTGCATAAGATTATCCAGAATTTGACTCATATCCCAGGTAACTTCAGCCATCTTTTCAAGATAAGCGAATGTCGTTTCTGGAGAAACAGCTTCTTCGGTCATTTCTCCCGTAGCTAAACATTTATAAGATAAGATAAGCTGAATACGATTTCGTAAATTATGCACGATTCCCTGAGTAAGACGTCCGATTAAAGCGGTTTTTTCTTGTTCGATGAGTTGTTGCGTTCTCGCTTGAACAATTTCTTCTAGATTCTGATTTAAGTGGGCAAGTTCTTCGGTTTTAGTTTGCAGTTGATTTTGCAGATGATATAGCTTTATGTGAGTCTGAATTCGACTCAGCACTTCTTCTTGATGGATGGGTTTAGTGATATAATCGACAGCACCTAGTTTAAAGCCTTGAACTTTATCTACTGTGTCTGAAAGTGCCGTCATAAAGATGATTGGAATATCTTGAGTGGATGGATTTTGTTTTAATCGTTTACAGGTTTCAAAGCCATCAATTCCTGGCATCATCACATCTAAAATAATTAGATCAGGTTCAGTGACTTCAGTTCGCTGAAGGGCACTTTCACCATCTAACGCCACAAATATTTTGAAGCCAGATCGCGTCAAAAAGTCAAACAAAATACCTAGATTATGAGGTTGATCGTCAACAATCAATAGCTTGGGAGTTTTGGGAGTTAAATTGTCCATAAATATTAACGGTTTAAACCTATATTTATTTAGCAATTGATACAATATATAAATTAAACGACTCTAAGCTAGAGTATTTTTATGGCTTGTGAATTATGGCTTATAATTTAAGCTTTATTCAAAAGGTATATTGATTAATAATTTGCTCTATTTTCTTTAACTGAAACCCTCTAGCGAGATGATGAATTTGTGTAGCAAAGGGAATCCATTGACTGTTTACGTCTTGCCAATGCTGCGCTTGATCGATCATTCCTTGAATATCCCCCATTGCCAATAATTCCGACAAAATCGCTAGTTCTGAAGCAGGTGGACTAACCAGTGGTTTGGTATTGGTTTCCAATTCACCAGTTGTTAAATTTCTGGGTTTTTCATAAATGCCTTCCACACCTAAATGAACCATCAATAATTCCAGGAGTTGCTGGATTGGCACAGGTTTTGAGAGAAAGTCTTGGCATCCAGCCGTTAAACTCTCCTGCTGGGTCATCTCGAAAACATTAGCGGATATGGCAATAATAACCGTCTTTGCGAGCTGAGGCAATTGGCGCAGTCGCCGCGTTGCGGTCAAACCATCTAGTCCCGGCATGATTAAGTCCATTAAGATCAGATCAGGCTGAATCTCGACTGCCTTTTGTAAACAATCTTGACCATCGACGGCTTCAACAATGTTCAAGTTGAACGGTTGGAGTAATTCTCGTAAGAAAGACCGATTAATCGCATTATCATCAACAATGAGAAGAGTTTGCTGTTGTCCTTTAACGCCAATGAGTCGGCGATCGCACAATGACTCCGAGGCTTGTCCTCCTGAAACGTCAGACAACTCTAAATCAAACCAAAATACACTGCCTTGACCCAAAATACTACTAACCTGAATCGTGCTATCCATCAGTTGAACCAATTTCTGGCTGATAGCCAATCCCAATCCTGTCCCTTCAACAGCATGAGTGCGATCGCTTACTTGATGGAAGGGTAAAAAGATTTCGCTTAATTGTTGCGGATCGATGCCAATCCCTGTATCTTCGACTTGAAAACGAATCTTGGTGATTGGGGATTGGGACAGTATATCCCGTTCCTTAAGTCGGGCGGGTTTAGTCACGTTAGCCGTTTCTTGGGTAACGTTATCCGTCAAACTCGCCCCTACGCATTGAGACGCGCCATGACAAGACGCGCCATGGCAAGACGCGCCATGGCACGTCTCTACATCTTCAACATAACCAACTTTAAACGTCACGCTACCCTGATCCGTAAACTTCACGGCATTACTGAGTAAGTTGATCAGAACCTGTCGCAACCGTTTCTCATCAGCGATAACATTCTGGGGTAGAGGAGATAAGAGTTTGTATGTAAAGTCAATCTCTTTTTGCGTCGCACGTAGACGAAAAAGACTGCTGATGCTGCTGAGAAAGGTTGGCAAATGAAACTCACTGGGGTCAAGTTCTAATTTCTGGGATTCAATCTTAGAGAAGTCTAAAATATCATTAATTAGCGTGAGCAAATGTTCGCCACAGTGGTAAATAATGTTTAAACTCTCTCGTTGAGTTTCAGTTAAATTGGTATCGTTTTGCAGGAGTTTAGTATAGCCTAAAATGCCATTGAGAGGGGTTCTGAGTTCATGGCTCATCGTTGCCAGGAATTCGCTTTTCGCCCGATTTGCGACTTCGGCGGCGTCTTTAGCTTGTTGGAGTGCCACTTCTATCTCTTTATGCGCCGTAATATCCCGGGTAACACTCAACACAGAGCGAATTGTACCATCAGCATTCAATTCAGGGACGATGCGAGAGTGAAAAAATTTCATCCCCTTGCTGGTGGGAAAGTCAAACTCAATCAGTTGTTCTTGTCCAGTGGTAAAGACAGATCGCAAAGCTTCATCCCAAAACTGGGCTTTATCAGGCGGCATTCCCAACTCCTCATTGGTTTTACCGATAAAGGTTTGAGCGGAACATTTTGCGACTTGTTCGATTGCTGGATTCACATAGAGATGACGCAATTGATGATCGAATCGGGCAACAATATCCGGTGAATTTTCCACCAACGCCCTAAATTGTTGTTCGCGGTAATAGAGTGCTTCTTCCGTTTGCTTGCGATCGCTAATATCACGGTTGCTGGCTCGTTGACCTAGCCATCGTCTATCCTTACTATAAACAGGTTGGCAAGCATGGGCAATCCAACGGATCGATCCGGTGCGAGTAATGAGGCGAAAGTCTGTTGAGTAGACATGGGGATTGTCTAACTGTTCACGGATATGTTTAGTCATTCTCTGGCGATCATCGGGATGGATAATTGCCTCAAGTAAGCTAGGATCATTGAGGAATTCCTCAGCCTGATAGCCTGTGATCCGTTGACAAGAGGGAGAAACATAAATAAAGCTACCATCGGGATCTCGCCAATATTCCCAATCATAAGTAAAATCGGCTACGGTGCGAAAGCGTTGTTCACTTTCTTGTAGGGCTTGTTCTGCTTGTTTACGTTCAGTAATATCGTGAGCAACCACATAAACTAATCGTTCTTGCACAAACGGTACCGCTGTCCAAGAAAACCATTGGTATGATCCATCTTGAGAGCAATACCGATTCTCAAAGGACTTGATGGTAATCCCGGATGCCAGTTTTCTCATTTGCGCCTGAGTCGCTTCCCGATCCTCGGGATGAACCCATTCGATAAACGGTTGGGCTTTAATGGCGTCAGAGGAGATACCCAGGATTTTCTCGAACGCTGGGTTGACATCAATAAAGTATCCCTCAAAGTTAACAATCCCTAGGATATCTACAGAAAGGTTAAACAAGCGATCGCGTTCTTGTTGGATGTGTTGACGTTCCCTTAATTCGGCTTGAAGCTGGGAATAGAGTTCGGCTTGTTGGATGGCGATCGTGACTTGAGTTGTTAATGAACAGAGGAGTTCAGCTTCCCACGGCTGCCATTGTCTGATGGTGGTATAGTGATGAGCAATCAGTAATCCCCAAAGGGTTTCATTCTCCAGAATCGGCATCACGAGTTTGGATTTAACCCCAAACCGCCTGACGGTATCAGCCAAACAGGGTACTATGTCATCTTGTTTGACATCAGCAATGGTATGAATTCCCCCGCTACAGTAAAATTGATGACAAGCTGGGGGAAAGATTAATTCAGGCAGGGAATGTTCCTGGGGAACTGAACCGTCTGACGCTAAGGCTTGGGCGACAAGGTTTCCCGTACCATCGTCATGAGTTTGGTAAATCACCACTTGATCGCAAGCCAACAATTGCTGCACTTGGGTTACAGTGGTGTTAAGAATCTGATTCAGATCTAAAGACTGGCGAATCTGTTGGGCGATCGCACTAATTAACCGTTCTTGTTGAGCTTGCAGATGCACAGCAGCTTCGGCGCGTTGGCGTTCCTGAATTTCATGGTTTAAGTTGTCGTTAGTACGCTGAAGTTCTTGGGTACGCTCAATGACTCGTTGTTCTAACTCAGCATTCAAGCGATAGATTTGGGTTTCAGCTTGTTTGCGATCGCTAATATCGATAACTGTACCGAGCATCCGCACCGCTTGACCTGTTTGATCATAAATAAATTTTCCCTTCCCCTCAATCCAGTGAATACTCCCATCTGACCACACTACCCGAAATTCATGATCATACTCATGTTGTTCTAACTGAGAACGGTTCGCCGCTTGTTTAACGGCTTCTCGGTCATCCGGATGAATACAAGCCTCAAACGTCTTGTATGTGCCATCATACGTACCCGGAGTCAAGCCAAACAGCACTTCATGATGCTCTGACCAACGAATCTGATTTGTCAACAGATTCCAGTCCCAAATGCCCATCTGAGCCGCATAGAGAGCCAGGTTGAGGCGTTCTTCACTTTGGCGCAACTCGGCTTCTACCTGTTTGCGATCGGTAATATCTCGCAAAATGGATAAATGGCGATGGGGGATCACATTAGCGGTTGCGGCATATTCCGTCTCCCGGATTGTCCCATCCCGACGCCGGAGACGAAACTCCCCCTTTACCTGTCCCTGTTCCAGAAAAATACGCCACGCCTCTTGGAAATCAAACTCCAAGTCAGTAAAGTCTGAGATGCGACATCCTAAGAGTTCCTCACGAGATAAACCAAACAGCCGACAAGCCGCCGGATTGACCTCAACATACTGTCCTTGATCATCCGCGATCGCCATGGCGTCGAGCGCTTGATTAAACAGTGCCTGAAATAGGGATAAAGAGTGACTGTCACTGTGGCTATACATAGCGTATACTATTGATTGACTCTCATCGGTTTGGATGTGATGTGAACAACCGCTGCTCATCCTATTGACTACAGCATCATCACCCTACATATCGGATAAGGTCTAATTTGAGTTGATTGCCAACGTTGGTAGAGAAATTCTCACCAAAAAACGATTTAGCGGTAAAGACAAAAAATTGGGGGTGTCCAGTCCCTGTTTTCCTGCTCTCTTATGTCTCCCTAGTGCAAGAGCGAATTTATCTCCCTGGTGTCCCCAGCTTGAGCAGCTAGCTACAATGGTGAGCATTTTCCTCGATTTGAGGGAAAACAAACCCTTATTTGTAAACTACTATACAGTAACTTAGCAACGTATGAATTAAGTCTTGCACCATCCCCAGGCAAGTCGATTTATAAATGTACCCTTGCTCCCTCAGCTCCCTCAGCTTCCCCAGCTTCCCCAGCTCCCCCTCACCTCACCACTTATTCAGCAGACCCTAACTATGGTTCAATCACCAGCGAAACTGATATCCGTTGATGAATTCATCACTCACTATGGTGACGATAATTGCTATGAACTCATTGATGGGGAATTAATCGAAATCGAACCCACAGGACCCCATGAACAAGTTGCAGATTTTGTTGGGCGCAAGCTGAACGTTGAGATTGACCGCCACGATAATCCTTATTGTATTCCCCATCGTTGTCTGATCAGACTTTTAGGAACAGATACCGCCTTTCGTCCTGACGTAATCGTTTTAAATCAAACTCAATTAATCCATGAACCATTGTGGCAGCAGGAACCTGTCATCACTCTAGGAAAAACAATCAAGCTAGTTGTTGAAGTTGTCAGTGCTAATTGGCAAAATGATTATGCTCGAAAGGTTGAAGATTATGCCATTTTAGGAATTCCTGAATATTGGATTGTGGACTATCTGGGAATTGGTGGTAGAGAGTATATTGGTAAACCCAAACAGCCAACTCTCACTATTTGCAACTTAGTTGAAGATGAGTATCAAAAGCAATTATTTCGGGGAGATGATTTGCTCGTATCCTCTATCTTTTCAGAGTTACAACTCACAGCGAAACAAATTTTCAATAGTAGCACATTAGGAACGGCGACGTAAGAGCAGTAAGTTCCCCTTCTCCCCTGCAAAAAAAGCAAAGCATCCTTTGTCCTCCCTCCTCGCAGGGGGAATGAGGGGGGTTGGAGAAGGGGTTAGGGGATGAGGGTGAAAAGTTTACGAGTAACATTTTCAGCCAATAACATCCAGAACAAAACGCCTTACCAACACCAAAACCTCTGGCAAAATCTGATGCGCCATATCAAATTCTTGATACGTCACCGCGATTCCCAACGCCTTTAAATTGTCTCTGGCGTGTTGTGCTTTACTCACAGGCACAACCGGATCTTGTCTACCATGCACGATCAAAACTGGGGGTAACGATTCCCGTGTCAGTTGAGCCGAATCATGCCAGTAGCCACTCATTGCAACTAAGGCGGCGCAGGGTAATCTTAACCCCACATCTAACGCCATCGCTCCCCCTTGGGAAAATCCACTTAAAATGGTGCGGGATAGGGGAACGCCTGTACTTTCTTCCAGAGAGGTTAACCAGTCGAGCAACTTTTGACGACTTTCCTCTAACCCCTGATTATCTTGGCTTTCCAGCGCATACCAGGCATTGCCCCAGGGGACATTGGGATGAGGAAACGGAGCATCGGGAAATAGAAACTGGACATTGGGCAAGTCTAATGCTGAGGCTAATGGAACTAAATCCTGAGAGTTAGCCCCCCAGCCATGTAAGCACACCATCAAGTGGGTTGGGGATTGACCATTGGTGGGTCCAATAGTGACGGATTCTAAAGACAAAGACTGAGATCCTAAATCAGAGGTTGTTGGATTTCTAGCAGATGGAGAACGGTTTTGGCAAGCGTTCAACCCCAAAACTGTTCCCAGTGTGGCACAGCCTTTTAAGAAAAATCGCCGTCCCATTAATTTCAATCGAGACTCTGGCATTTGCTACGTGCGTGCCAATGTTAAATATATTGCACCTATTAACGAAGACTATGTTTCAGACGTTAATTAGCGATCGCGGATTTCAGTGATGAGTTAGGACAATTGAGTGGTTCGCCTGTCTAGGAATTAACCTGCCTTGAACGAGGTACTCTGGAATTGATTAGATGAGAACGTAGGATAGTAGCCAGTATAGCCGCACCATATTTATCTTGAATCTCATCACAGGTGGCTTCGCAAAGTCTCTCGACTTCATTGATACGCTGTTGAAGTTCAGCAATTTGTTGGTCAGTTTTGCTTCTGTTAGGCTGTATCCCAAACATTTCGTCGTTCTCCTCAACGAATTAAACGGTTTGCCAAGCTGATGTCCTAGCCCTCTATAGGATAGTCGGACTGTGCGATCGCGCGGTAGATTTAAGGTGCGATCGCGTCTGTTCTTTTCAATGTAACCCTACGGCTGATTGAAATTTGGATTGAGAAATGCTTGAGATTCCCCAATTTATATGTAAACTTTTTTAAATTATACCCTGTTTGAAGAAAAATAAAAAATGATAAGATTTGGAAAAATCTTGTCAAACTATGCTAAGTCGCCTTCACTTAGCGTGGCTCCAGGATGCCTAGCCCAGGTTGAGGAGGCGCTTGGGCGGAGTAGGTCTACTGACTAGGATTAAATTAACGTCTCCAGAATTCTGCTATGCCGCGACGACGTGGAATCCAAGTAGCGTCCCAGTATATCACAGCCGTTAAACAGGCTTGCGATCGCGCCCTGAATCTTGACCCCAGGTTGGACAAAGCCTTACAGGAACTCAAGCAACAACTCCCTAATCCAGATTTCAATCTAGATGGGAATGAGTGGCAGTTTAAGCAATGGTGGCAAACTCATGGTATCTCTTGGACAGAACAATTGTCGGCTGTGATTATTAAGTATCGCCAGATTGGTTATCCTTGGCAATTTAACTCTCAGCAAAATAAGCTGTTCGGCATTTAAACCTTAATGTCAATAATGACGAAATCCTTGTAGTGCGTTTAGCGAAGCCATGCCGCAGGCTTTGCATCTTGCTCGCTACTAATACTAACAAATGTTAACAAGCGTCAAATCCTTACTGTTAAGAGTTCCCCGTTCCCTGTTCCCTAATTTCAACCGTCAACGTTAATTTTATCCGACTACTTACCGAACCAATAATTATACAATTATAGAAAGCACTCATTTGCTGCCAATTCTGCTGAACCTATGTTTCCAGTTATTTACTCTGATGAATTTCTCAATCATGACAACGGTGGTTTTCACCCCGAACGCCCGGAACGATTGACAGCCATTGTCAACGCCTTAAACGCTGCACCTTGGGCAGATCAAGTTGATTGGCAGCTACCTACACCTGTAGAAAGTCGTCCGGTAATGCCTCTGTTGCAAAAAGTTCATGACCAAGATTACATCAATTTAGTCAAACAACTCGCCCATGAAGGTGGAGGGATGATAGATGGCGACACCAGGGTTTCTCCCCGCAGTTATGATATTGCCCTGTTAGCCATCAGCGCTTGGTTAGATGGAGTTGATCGTGTCCTCACCAGCAACAACCCGGCATTTGTCCTCGCACGTCCTCCTGGACATCATGCCGAAGGTCCACGGGGGATGGGATTTTGTCTCTTTTCCAATGCGGCGATCGCGGCTTACTATGCCCTAGAACAAGCGGGTATCCAAAAAGTCGCCATTTTAGATTGGGATGTTCATCATGGTAACGGCACCCAAAGCCTAGTGGAAAACGATGCCCGAATTGTCTACTGTTCACTCCATCAATATCCCTTCTATCCAGGTACCGGTCATCCTCGCGAACGCGGCGCGTACAATAATGTCCTGAATATACCCATACCATCAGGCAGTACATTCACACAATACCAACCCATGTTTGAGCAGGGGGTGATACCATTTCTCAATGAATTTCAGCCCGATTTACTCATCGTCAGTGCTGGTTACGACGCCAACGCCGATGATCCCCTCGCCAGCGTCGCCCTGAAACCAAAGGATTTTGGCGTATTCACAGATTACTGTTTGCAAGTGACTCACCGTATTTTATTTGGCTTAGAAGGAGGTTATGACTTGACTGCCTTAGCCAAGTCCGTTATTGCCACCATTGAACCCTGTTTAAACTTGGGTGAATAGTTGCCACTTCGTCATTCGTCATACTCGCTTTCGCGAGAAGCAAGCTACGTCATTCGTCATTCGTCAAAGAACAATCAACAATCAACAATCACCAACCAACAATCAACCCCTAAAACAGTTTTAGATTGTAACCCACCCCTAAAACCAGTCCCAAATCCGTCTCATCAGCCTCAGGAAATGCCACATTGACACGCACTGTTCCAGTAAATCGGGGAGGGATGGGAATATCGACACCCCCGGAAACCAACGGATCAGCTTTCCAGTCGTCATCGGGTTGCAGCAACACACCCCCTCCAACAAAAGGAATCACAATTGTTTGTCCAGTAACGGGAGTCTTGATCGGAAAATTTAGGCTAAGAGTAACTGATGTGGTGGTTTCGTCACCAAACATGACCGCATTGTGCAAGGAGAAATTCTCAGCAAACCCGGCTTTACTGACAATGACGACAGATCCTTCCCCTAAGTTGGTTTCCTCACCATCTAGACCAATATTCCCACCTACGCCGATATAGCTACGTCCCAATATTTTTAGGGGATTAACCACAGGGACTTGTGCTACCTCTGGAGTGGCGGCGACAGTTTGGGGTTGAACCAAAACCAGTGTGGGTTGGGTGTTATCGGTCGTTGAGCCAGACGATTGAGCCGAGTCAGAGGGAGTAACGGTTATATAACCATAGTAGGCGGAATCTGGCGTCTGGGCTTGAGCGGATAAACCACTACACAGCAGGGACGAAGCGGTGAAACCGAATAGCCAGAAAAAAAGTTTTGCCAAGTTCGGTTGCATGATTTTTTACTCTTCTATATTGAGAAAATCATGCCACAATTTAACCCACATTGGAAAGTGAAGATAGAGAAATTGAACCTTGCATCCCCACCTAACACTCGTCTAGAATCTCCAGTCTTCATCCCTGGAAGATGTCAAGCGGGTTGTAGTAAATCTCTACTACTATGTTGGATTTGAGCCAGAATCTGCATCGCTTCTGTCAAATTCTCACAAAGATAGTTGGTTTTGAAGTAAAAAGGCTTAAGACGCTCGGTCGTTATTTCCGCCGGTTCCCAAATGATCAGCTTCAATGGTTTTTGGGGATGATTCGTTGCACAAAGCGAATGGAGTATCATCGTAGTACGCACCTCAATCAGTAGAATGCTCCGGGGTCAGAATCCAGATTAGGTGTCCACCGCCAGACGGCTGACAGCTATCAGGACTTTTTCCGGGGTCTTTACAAAACTACATTCACAAAGGTGTCTATCAGGACGCTTCATTAAATCTTTACAGTAAGCAGTTATCAGTTATCAGGAGCAGGGGGAGATGGGGGAGATGGGGAAGATGGGGAAGATGGGGAAGATGGGGAAATTGTGTAGGGGCGGGTTTCACTACTATCTTTTCGGTTACACCCAGATGTAACTAAACCCGCCCCGACTTGACCAATGACCAATGACGAATATTAAGTAAAGTAAAGATATAGCAGCAAAATCGGAGTTGTAATTTTATGGTGTTATTTGGATTTGGCGGATTTGGCAAAAAGCTCAGCCTGCCTAAACCCGAAGAGGCGTTACCGGGGCGGGAAGAACCCATGTCCGTTCCAGCCAACCACTATGTCAACGGCAATCCTCTTAAACCCCCTTACCCCGAGGGTATGGAAATGGCGATGTTTGGCATGGGCTGTTTCTGGGGGGCGGAACGCCGATTTTGGCAACAAGAGGGAGTGTTTGTCACGGCTGTGGGGTACGCAGGCGGGATAACGCCTAATCCCACCTATCAAGAAGTCTGTACCGGGATGACCGGTCACAATGAAGTCGTGCGCGTCGTATTTGACCCCAAGGTGATCAATTATCAGCAATTGCTGAAAGTTTTCTGGGAGAGTCATAATCCCACTCAAGGGATGCGCCAAGGAAATGACACGGGTACTCAATATCGTTCGGGAATTTATACCTATTCCGATAGTCAAAAGAAACTCGCAGAAGCTTCACGAGACGCCTATCAAAAAGCGTTGAGCGAGGCGGGTCATGGAGAAATCACCACAGAAATTGTTGATGCTCCAGAGTTTTACTATGCAGAAGGCTATCACCAGCAATACTTAGCCAAGAATCCCAATGGCTATTGTGGTCTAGGAGGAACTAATGTGGCTTGTCCGACGCCCGTGGCTCTGTAGTGTTATAAACTTTCAAGTTACCTTGATTTGACCCTCCCTAACCCTCCCCTTACCAAGGGGAGGGAACTCAAATAGCTTTGGTTTTTTTGCCCTTGGAACCTTCTACCCATTGTCTTCTGTCTTCCGCTTGGAACCTTCTACCCAGTATTCATTTGCCATGATAGCGATCGCGCTTCCAAAACTCGGCGACTTCACCGATGGAACGCTTCACCTTCAGGCTAATTCCATCCTGGTGAACTCTAAGAAACCAACAGGAGAGATCGCTGGGCTTTTGGGACATATTTGGTGATAACCGCCATGTATTTTAGCGATTATTGACAAAAAATTGGCACGCCATCTCAGAAAAGCCAGCGTGAGAGAGCGCTGGATGACATGGAAAGTATCATGGTGCCGCTACTAGATTACACCATTGATGGGATGAGTGAAAATAGTAGCTTTACAGTTTGATACTTTCGCCACAAAGGAAAAGCATGATTTATTGTTTTGTGTGTTAACTTATGGGTATTTGCATCGAAGCCGCTTGAGTTCCCAGTTGCTGAATCATGACTCAACTCAATCCCCTGAAATCTAACCAATTTTGGTTATTGGGTATCGCCACGGGTTTAATCACACTGCATTTCACGTTAGTATCGAGAAGCAATAATAATAATCTATTCAGCGCCAGCCTCCTGTTTGGATGTGTGGTTTTAGGGTTGCTGTGGATGAAGCGCGATAAAATAACCTGGCACAGCAGTCCATTATCCAGTAGTTTGGCAGGTTTGCTGATAGCTGGGATTCTGTTTAAAAGTACAAACGTAGTTGACGATGACGTTTTTCTGCCACTTTTCCCGTTGATGTCAGGATTGGCGTTAGCGTTACTAGCATCTGGGTTTAAGGGATTAAAACAATACAATCAAGAATGGCTACTGCTGGGGTTTATTGCAGTTCCTTGGAGACAACTGGTTTATCCAGTTCTTAACTTATCCTTGTTAACCGCTAAGTTTACCAGTGGTTTTCTCTGGCTATTGGGCTTTGAGGTTAAGCGTGAAGGGGTTATTGTTAGTTTACCTACGGGGAGTATTGAAGTTTACAATGGCTGTGCTGGTTTAAAGCTTATGGTTCAGCTTTTAGGCATTGCCTTGATTTTTTTAGTTCTTGTGCCAACGGGATTAAAACAGAAGGTTTTACTACCCATTTTTGCCGTTTTTATCGGTTTTGTGATTAACGGGATGCGGGTGGCGCTGATGGCGGTACTTGTCGCCCTATCAGAGCAAGAGGCATTTGCTTACTGGCATTTGGGACAGGGTTCTTTACTATTTTCGCTGATTGCAGTATTGATTTTTGGTTTAGTCTGCCATAAGGTTGCAGGGGGTAAATATCCTTACTTTTTATGACATCGGGCGGGTTTAGGGACTCAATTAATGGGGAAACCGATAACTTATCAACGAAACCCGCCCTGATTAAATTGACAAAACAACGTCCTAATTCAAATTCTTGGGATTCCCTTGGGGAATTTTCGGGCGCACGTCTGTGCGCCCCTACGAACGAATTTTTATGATTACCTTCTTTAACGGCTTGATCCCAAAGACAACTATCAATAACAGCAGGGTAAAGAGATTCCCGATAATCTGATCCGGTTCTGGTACACTAGCGGTGTTTCCACTCGATGGTGTATCTGTTCCTTGATTATCCATTCCTTCAGGAGTCTCAACGGGTACATCGACTTTTTTACCATCCTTGCTATCGACTCGGATTTCTTCGGTAACCGCTACAAATGACGTATATTTGGACATTAAGCGATAATTGAGTGCTGTATCCGTCACCGCTTCAACTACCTCTGGCGTTTCACGACCATACATTTGATTCATTAATGCCTTAATCCGCGCCCGTCCCCACAGTTGCGCGATCGCACCATTCCCGCGTACCTCGTCAAAGTTCACATCTAAGCTGGTTTCGTAGGGTTGACCTCCCGCCACCGTGCCGCTAATCTTAAGTTTGCCATTCGTGCGATCGCCTTTGCGCCCAAATACGACTAAGGGCTGGTTGGCGAATAAATCCCGTACCTTTTGAGGATAGAATTCTGGTGCGTTTCCGGTTCCTTCCCAACTGACTTGGATATTCGTCAAGACGGGATTATTAATCTCTTGGAAAAACTCCTGGGCGACAACCTCCGCCGATTCATTCGGGGGAACCACTTCAGCGGTTCCGCGCCCCAATTCCGCTAACCGTTCAATTAAAAAGCGATTCGTCGAAGACCCCACGCCAAAACTATACAAGCGATTTCCTGGCTTGAGGCGATCGCGAATTTCAGCAATAATCTGTTCATCATCGCCAATTAAGCCATCAGTTAATAATACAACACTCCGCAACCGTCCCGCAGGTGCAGCCGGGAAATTCAATACGGTGTCAATCCCATTCATTAACTCGGTGCCGCCATTGGCATCGAGGCGATTAATATAATTGAGGGCTTTTTTCCGGTTCTGGGGTGTATTCGCTAACGGTTTATCCGATAACTGAGTCGTACTATTGGCAAAATCAATAATCGTAAACGTATCCTGGGGATTCAATCCCTGAATAAACTGGCGCATCAATTCCTTGGATTGGACAATGGGGGAACCGGATTGTGATCCAGAGGTATCCACGAGAAACACCACATCCTTGGGGACAATTTCATCCTGTTGATACTCAATCGCCGGGATTAAATAGGTGGCAAAATGACCCCCCCGTTCATCGGCTTGGGTTAAGACAGTGGCTTGCGTGTCTGCACCTGCGACTTGATAGCGTAAAATTAAGTCTTTATTCGGAATCGTCTCTTGATCTGCCAGTTCTACCCGTACCGTGGAACTCGTCTGTTGGGTGGTAACCGGATGAGAGGGCGATCGCACATTACTGATAGGTACACCTGCATCAATTTCGACGGTCACATCAATATCATGACCGGATCGTCCGGGCGGTGCAATTGGGGGATTAACCTCCGCTGCATAAGCCACGTTTGTCATCAGCGTTTTGTTTGTAGTCGGCGCTTTAGCGCTGCTGGCACTAAAGTGCTTACTACCAACAGAGTTTGTAGTCGGCGCTTTAGCGCTACCCACACTATTCCCAGCCGTATATCGCGGTGCGACTACCATCGGAAACGCAAACTCATAATCCCCGCCCTCAAATTTCAGGCTATCGGTATAGCGAATCGTTACCTGAATACTTTCCCCTGGTTTAATATTCGCCAGCGACTGAGTAAACACATTTGCCCGTTCTTGTTCTAATAACCCCGCCGTTTTTCCTGCTTTTTTCGCTTTCTCATAAATTTGCTTGGCTTCCTGGCGTTTCTTAATCACGCCGCGAATAATCCGATCATCCAGTTGAATTTCCATATCATCCACCGCCGCTTCATCAGGGAGGGGGAATTTATAGACGGCTTCTAAGGGATGATCAAAGGGATTAGTAAAGGTTTGGGTAACTTCCACCCGCGACACATTCCCAGTAATTTTTGTGGCGACTTGGGTATGTTCTAAAGGGAATACCTGCTGTTGTCCATTAATTGTGGCGAAAAGTCCCCCTGTTTGAGTCGATGATGGTGTTGGTGACTTCTCCTGAATCGGATTCGTAACCACTGGGTTACGGGTAGAAACCTGCTGGGTGACAGGTGATACCAGATACCGAATTCCCGCCCATCCCACAATCAATACCGTACTCGCCACCAACCATTGTGTTACCTTGCTTCCACGCTGAGAAGGGTTTAAATCCTTTAATACCGCTTCCGCCGACTGATAGCGCCGTTTGGTCGCACGTTGCAGCAGAGTATTCAGAATCTTGGCTAAGGGTTTACTGATTGACCTGTTCCCGTTTAAATAATCCTGCCATACCCAAGCATCTTCATGACTATCCAATAAATCAAAGGGCGGTATTTGCGTCAGCAGGTGAATACAGGTAACGCCTAAACTGTATAAATCACTGGCAAAAACAGCTTTTCCGCGCACCTGTTCCGGGGCGGTGTAGGCGGCTGAACCAATCACCGTTCCGGTGCGTTCCAGAATAGTTTCTGTGGCAAACTTGGCGGCGCCAAAATCCACTAAAACGAGATTGCCATAACCCGGACGACGAATAATATTTTCCGGTTTAATATCCCGGTGAATGACCTGATGACTATGGATAAACTGGAGAACAGGTAATAAATCGCGCAACAGCAGGCGGATTTTTAATTCACTGAAGGGTCCAACGCTTGCGAGTTCAGCGGCTAGGTTTTGTCCGTGGATAAATTCTTGAACTAAATACTGACGGTTGTCTTGGCTAAAATAATCTAATAATTGGGGAATTTGGGAATGATGTCCCAGCGTTTTTAAGCGTTGGGCTTCTTGTTCAAATAGTTCAGCAGCTTTCTCCTGATTCGTGGTGCTTGAGTGTTTGGGGAAAAACTGCTTAATCGCACAGTCGGGGTGATTGGGATTGGATTCATCCACGCCGCGAAAGGTTCTGCCAAAGCCACCTTGTCCCAAGGGATGAATTGCCCGATAGCGATCGGATAATAGTAACTCTGAACCGCAACTGTGACAACTGACGGCATCTCGCGGATTCTCTGGATGCTGACAATCGGGGTTAAGGCAATAGCACTGAGAGGGATGAGAGGCAGTGCTGTTTTCAGGGTTAGCGGTGGTCATGGCATCCAGTTCTCTAAGTCCTTGAGGTTATTCTAGCTGGTGAGAATGGAAAAAGGGGAATTGTAAATTACTGTTGCAATAATTAGAGTTGCTGCAATTTTTTTTTACAAAAGCTACCGTTGATCTAAGTCGTGGTGACATGTCTGTCCAGCCAAGACTGAAAATGACCAGGAGATTGTATGCCATTATACGCAGAATTACACCGTCATCTGGGGGGTTCAGTGGTTCCTCGGATTCTCTGGCGATATTTTCAACGCCAAACTGATCCGTTGACCCATAAATTTGCCGACTATGACGACTTTGAGGAATTTTACACGCGATCGCGCAACACATTAGACGAGTATTTGGAACTGCACACGTTAGTCGAACATGTGCAAACGGTGCAAACCTTACCCTATTTTATTTATCGCTTAATTCGCGGCGCGTATATCTTTGAGAATTTAGCCTATTTAGAACTGCGGTATACGCCTTATTTACGCACATCGGAACAATTGAGTCAATCGGAACGGATTGATCAGATGGCGCAGATTGTGGAGATTGTCGGACAAGCCAGTCAAGTCCAGGATTATCCGATGGTGACGAGTCAAATTCTCTGTATGCATGCGCGGCTTCCCTATGCGGTGAATAAGGCAATTGTGGATCTCGCTGCCCAAAGGAAGGATTATGTCTGTGGGGTGGATTTGGCAGGAGGAGATGCCCATTATGGGGAACGGTTAGCGGAATTTGTTGGACTCTATCAGTATGCGCGATCGCTCGGTCTGAATACAACCGGTCATCTCTACGAAACCAGCGACGGTTGTTATCCGGAACTGTTACCCTATTTAATGCGGATTGGTCATGGAATTCATATTCCCTTGAAGTATCCAGAGTTGTTAAAAGAAGTTGCCCAGCGCCAGCAATGTTTAGAAGTCTGTCCCACGACATACCTAAAAACAGGAACACTGGAGGATATTTATCAACTGAAAGTCGTCTTTGATTCCTGTTTCGAGGCGGGGGTGGATATTGCCATTTGTACCGATAACGCCGGATTAAATAATGTGCGCTTACCCTTTGAGTATGAAAACCTATTAACTCAAGATATAATTGATTTCGAGCAAATGCAAGCCTGTCAAGATGCTGCCTTTCGTCACGCCTTTGCTTGGCCCCATCAACAGCATCCCGCCTCTCTATTAACCGGATTGTTGAAAAATCCCAGAGATGAGGTTGTCGCCGCCAATGGTACGCCCAGAACCAAAGATTAAGTGGTAGATACCCGCTGACATAAATTAACACCCTGTAGGGGCGACCTGCTTGCATCAATTAACACCCTGTAGGGGCGACCCACTTGCATCAATTAACAACGGTAGTCCACTCAATTTGCTCGGGTCGCCCTCTCCTCCTGTTTAAGCGAAGATAATATCAAAGACAGTATCTCAACAGTTAACGTTAATTGTGTCCACCTACTTACTCAACATCATTAATAATTTTAAATTCATTCGATATACGTTCCGACAACGGTAATAATTCGGCTTCATTTACCGGATCAGATAATTGTTGATAAATGTCCCGAACTAATCGATACCGACCCGGAATGGTAGCGTCAAACGTAGGTGCAGTATTATATCCAGGCAAATAACCATAAACCTGATAAGTATCTCGGTATGTCTCTCCCGGAGGAATTTTCCAAGGTGGACTTAAACATTGATTCTCTACCGGAGAATATACCGTTACCCATTCCCCATCCCTATATTTTTGTAATTGAGGCGCAGATGGTTGGTGACAACCTATTAAATAAACAGTATTGCCTGTCGTATTCGTATATTCAGTTTCAATTGTCAATCCAACCCCGGCTTGAGGATTATTTACAATCTCGGCATAGTAGATTAATTTATCGGTACGAATCGCCGAGTTACCTATTGTCTGTGATGTTGCTGAACAGGCTACGGTTACACTTGCTAACGCTATACCCATCCATCTAATTCTCTGGTTTAATTTCATAGTCATGCCTACTTGATTTGCAAATAAGTAGTTGGACAAAAGAAAACGGTGCTATATTAAGTGCAAGTAAATCGCCCTCAAACCCTTACTGTTCCCTGTTCCCTGTTCACTCATCTCAACAGTTAACTTTAATTGACTTAAGCTATAAGCTAATAACTTGACTTATCGGCGGGTGTCGCGGCTAGCCACAGATAAAAACTCTGAGCCACTAGACTCATACCTTTCGGAAAAAGTTCCTCAATTCAACTGATTTACTTTCCTTGGTAAATACCTGGACATAAATTCTGTACGCTGTGACAACAATGTTAACAAGCCTAAAATCCTTATTTTTTCCTGTTCTCAAACGTTAACATTAATCAAAGTCCGACTACTTACAAGTGATACTGAGTAACCTCCTGTATGGCTTAAATAATTTTCCCTTAAAGTCCTAAAACATTCTGCATTGTTGCGCTTTTGTTTAGGGTTTAACCGGTGGGTAACTATCTTTAACATGTCGCATCACTTCTTGATAAATTTCAATACTTACGCGACTACCCCGTCTAAAGTCTTCTAGCTTGGCATTATCCAAATAGAATTCAATGGTGAATTGAATTAAAGTAAACCCCTCATATTGGGATGTTCCCTTCATCCTAATTTTCGGTTCTTGCCGTTGACTTCTAGCTTGTTTAAATCGCTCCCGCAACCATTTCACTAAATCCATGACATAATCATCGAGCCGCGTTTCTTCCCGATGAGGATTACTAATTTTCTGAAAAACTCGTTGAAATCGTCGTTTTAACAGTTCAATTTTTCGCTCCCATTCGTCAGGTAAAATATATTGATCTTCATCGCGCAAATCTGGATCTCTTAACCAAATGCGATACCATTCCCGCACCAAACCAATTAATGTGTCTTGCGATTCATTTTCTTCTAATTCAAAAATAATCCGTTTAGTCTGCCGTATTGGCACAATTTCTAGACCCACTTCTTGAAGAATGCCATCATATTCTTGTTGTATCGTTTCAATTTCTTCAGCATTTAGACCGCCTTTTTCTGCAAATTGAATTATTACCATCAGAGCTTCTAAGCTGTCATGCATTTAAATTGGGTATTAGTAGCGAGCAAGATGCTCGCACTACAAGGCTTTCGCCATTATTGACATTAAGGTTTAAATGCCGAACAGCTTAACGCTTGCTCAATATCTTCGAGTTTGAGGTTGACATCATTTTCCAGACTTAGACGCTGACGACCAATTTATTTTTTATAGGCAAAATTTGTGCCTAAATTATCAACAATGTAAAACTTATCGATATGGCTTAACTTTTTTTCAAAATCTCCTAATGTATCCGGGTGAGCAAAAACAATTTCCCACATGAGATGCTGACTTGCCTCTAAATCACATTCCGGCGGTATTTCTATTGGCAAAGCGTAGAATTAATGGGGGATCGGGAGACTTAAATTGGTGATCAATTGACCTTGTAAAGGTGACCCAAATCCCAGTTAAATCAACACCAAAAGATTGGAGAACAAAAGCACTAGCCAGCAGAAAAATCACAAACGGGACAACCCCTTCAAGGAGAGGCAGCAGCACGTTGTCCCACATCGCTTCTGTTTGTCGGGCGTAATCTTTGAGGTAGTAGACAAAAACTTGAATAAATAACTGAATGAACCAATAACTGACTGCGATAATAATGCTGGCTGTCAGCAGGCGATCAAACCAGCCGATGGTATCCCCAGAATCAAGATCGGCAAAGGAAAACTTTAAACTGACCAGAATGAAAATGCTCAGGATGGGATAGGCGGAGACATTCAGGGTGACGAGGGCAATATCGCTCTCAAACTTCCGAAAAATGGAGCGCAGCCCATAAAATAGGAGGACATAAAGGAGACAGGCACCTAGGGCGGCGATCGCCAGCTTGCCGAGAATAAACCTAATCGTCTGCCAGGGAATGACCGTAAGTGCGGTGAACAGAATCAGAGTGTTGATGTTCATGGTTAATTGCCACGTCGCTAGCTTTTTGCTTCGCCAGTACCATGAACATGATATGATGATTAGCCCAACTGGATGCCAGTTGGCGAAGCGACTACCGATGGGTTGGATGATCCCCCTTTCGGATAAGATGAGAAAGTGCAAAGGAACCAAGTAACATAACTTGATAACGTTCTAGCAACTCGGTTGAGGTATACAAGTAAATGAACCAAGAAATTTTCGATAGAGTCAAAAAAATAGTTGCGGAACAACTGGAAGTTGAACCCGGTGACGTAACCCCTCAAGCTAACTTTGCCAATGATCTCAACGCCGACTCCTTGGACGTGGTGGAATTGGTTATGGCTTTAGAGGAAGAGTTCGATATCGAGATTCCAGACGAAGCCGCCGAACAGATTGCCACAGTCCAAGCGGCTGTGGACTATATCAGCTCAAAAACAGAAGCGGCGGCTTAATCAGCGGTTGTCTTCTCGACCAAGTTCTGCGTTATCGGGCAGTTTCCCTGTTTTATTGGCATCATGACAAACATTGAACTCAAGCGCGTTGTTATTACAGGTTTAGGCGCGATCACTCCCATCGGCAATACCCTGGCGGAGTATTGGGATGGACTTTTAGGTGGGCGGAATGGGATTAGTACAATTACCCGGTTTGATCCCTCTCGCCATGCCTGTCGAATTGCTGGCGAAGTCACGGGGTTTAATCCCCATGACTATATGGATCGCAAAGAAGCTAAGCGGATGGATCGCTTTGCCCAATTTGGAGTCGCGGCTAGCAAACAAGCGATCGCGGATGCGAAGTTTGTCATTAATGAACTGAACGCAGAACAGGTGGGTGTCGTTATTGGCACCGGGGTTGGCGGGATTAAAGTCATGGAAGACCAACAAGAGGTCTACTTGAATCGCGGTCCCGATCGCTGTAGTCCGTTTATGATTCCGATGATGATTGCCAATATGGCAGCCGGACTTACGGCAATTCATACCGGGGCAAAGGGACCAAATACCTGTACAGTCAGCGCCTGTGCCTCTGGCGCCCATGGGGTAGGAGATGCCTTTCGCTTGATTCAACGGGGGTATGCCCAGGCGATGATTTGTGGGGGAACCGAAGCCGCTGTAACTCCGTTATCCGTAGCGGGGTTTGCTTCGGCAAAAGCCCTGTCTACTCGCAATGATGACCCGGAACACGCCTGTCGCCCCTTTGATCGCGATCGCGATGGCTTTGTCATGGGTGAAGGGGCAGGCATTTTAATCCTGGAAGAACTAGAACACGCCTTGAGTCGAGGGGCGCGGATTTATGCCGAAATGGTCGGGTATGGCATGACCTGTGATGCCTATCATATAACCTCACCCGTACCCGGTGGTGAAGGGGCAGTCCGGGCAATGCAGTTGGCACTCAAGGATGGGGGATTGCAGCCTGAAGATGTCAGCTATATTAATGCCCACGGGACGAGTACACCCGTTAATGATCCCACAGAAACCACTGCGATTAAAAAGGTTTTGGGCGATCATGCCTACAAGATTGCCGTGAGTTCCACCAAATCGATGACAGGTCATCTGTTAGGAGGTTCTGGGGGCATCGAATCCGTGGCATCAGTCTTGGCGGTAGCCCATGACCAAATTCCGCCGACGATTAATCTAGAAAATCCTGATCCAGACTGCGATCTTGATTATGTCCCCAATCAAAGCCGTCAGCAAACCGTCGATGTGGCGCTATCCAATTCCTTTGGCTTTGGCGGTCATAATGTCACCTTAGTCTTCAAGAAATACAAACCTTTGTAGAGACGTAGCATGCTACGTCTCGTAGTGATTCGGGGATGAGTCAGTCGAAACGTTGCGAAAAAAAATATTGTGCGATCGCATCCTTTTTGACCGAAAACCATTGCGGTTAATCCTGCTTACACTTCCCAGCAATGGAATGAAGAATCTCCGTCCTTGAAGGGCGGAGAGTGTCAATTCATCGGCACTATCTCAGCTGACCCAACACCCCAATCGCCAAATTTTAGCCAAGCTTATACCAAGCAGTCTTGATCATCGATCCCCCTAATGGGATGATAAGTGTATCCTTGGGGAAAGAGTAACCCTCGCTTTACGGAAAAAATTTTGCGTTAAACCCTAGTTTCCTGGAGTCATTAGATAACACCTATGGTCGTTGCAACCCAATCTCTCGAAGAACTTTGTATTAATTCCATCCGCTTTCTGGCGATAGACGCCGTAGAGAAAGCTAATTCCGGTCATCCCGGATTGCCAATGGGCGCAGCACCGATGGCGTTTGTGCTGTGGGATCGGCTGATGCGGTACAACCCGAAAAACCCTAACTGGTTAAACCGCGATCGCTTTGTTTTGTCAGCGGGTCATGGCTGTATGTTACAGTACGCCTTGCTCTATCTGACCGGCTATGATGACATTACCCTTGATGATCTCAAGCAGTTCCGTCAGTGGGAATCCAAGACTCCCGGTCACCCAGAAAACTTCATGACTCAAGGGGTAGAAGTCACCACCGGACCTTTAGGACAAGGGATCGCCAATGGTGTGGGGTTAGCGATGGCAGAGGCACATTTAGCTGCCAAGTTTAATAAACCCGATTGCCAAATTATCGACCACTACACCTACGTCATTTTAGGTGATGGTTGCAATATGGAGGGCGTATCTGGGGAAGCTTGTTCTCTAGCCGGACACCTGGGACTGGGCAAACTGATTGCCCTCTACGATGATAACCATATCTCCATTGATGGTTCCACCGACCTTGCCTTTACCGAAGATGTGGGCAAGCGCTTTGAGGCTTATGGGTGGCATGTCCAGCATGTTCCCGATGGTAACACCAACTTGGACGCGATTCACAAAGCAATTGAAGCAGCGAAAGCAGTTACCGATAAGCCCTCCTTAATTAAAGTCACCACCACCATTGGTTTCGGTTCCCCCAACAAAGCCAATACCCACGGTGTCCATGGTGCGGCGTTAGGTGCAGACGAAGTGAAAGCCACTCGTGAACATCTGGATTGGAAGTATCCAGAATTCGAGGTACCCGAAGACGCCCTGAAGCATTTCCGTAAGGCAGTTGATCGCGGCGCTGAGTACGAAGAAGAGTGGAACAAACTCTTCACCCGTTATAAAACTGAATACGCAGAAGAAGCTGCCGTAGTGGAACGGATGGCTAGCGGTAAGTTGCCCGAAAACTGGGAGAAAGCCCTACCCGCCTACACCCCCCAGGATAAGAAAGATGCCACTCGGAATCAATCGGGCGCAACCCTCAACGCCATGGCTGGGGTACTACCAGAACTCATTGGTGGTTCGGCTGACTTAGCCCCGTCCAACAAAACCTTGCTCAAATCCTCCAAGGATTTCCAAAAAGGTGCCTATGAAAATCGCAACCTCCGCTTTGGGGTTCGCGAACATGGTATGGGAGCGATTTGTAATGGGATTGCCCTGCATAAGTCTGGGTTAATTCCTTATGGTGCCACATTCTTAGTCTTCACCGACTACATGCGGGCATCAATTCGCCTCTCCGCCCTATCCCACGCTGGGGTAATCTGGGTGATGACCCATGACTCCGTGGCATTAGGGGAAGATGGTCCGACGCACCAGCCGATTGAACATATTCCTACTCTGCGAGCGATTCCCGACTTAATCGTGCTGCGTCCAGCAGATGGCAATGAAACCTCTGGTGCTTATAAGGTAGCGGTTGAGAAGGCAAAACCTGCCCAGGGTTTAGCAACACCCAGTCTGTTAGCACTGTCTCGGCAAGGGCTACCTAACTTAGAGGGAAGTTCAATTGATGCTGTTGCCCAAGGTGCTTACATCTTATCGGATAGCGATGGCACACCTGACATCATTTTAATTGGCACAGGTTCCGAAGTTCACATCTGCGTTGATGCAGCAGAACAACTCCGGGGTGATGGCAAGAAAGTTCGCGTGGTTTCCATGCCAAGTTGGGAACTGTTTGAGGAACAAGATGAAAGCTATCGCGAATCTGTATTACCCAAAGCGGTAACCAAGCGGTTAGCGGTGGAAGCGGGTTCTAGCTTTGGCTGGTGTCGCTATGTTGGCGCTGAAGGTGACACGATTAGTATTGATCGCTTTGGCGCATCGGCTCCCGGTGACGTGGCTTTAGAGAAGTTTGGTTACACGGTGGATAATATCGTGGCTAAGGCTAAGGCGCTTTAGGGATAATTATCTCGCAGTAGTCAGTCTACTGTAATCACAAAGGCTCTCTATTTCTAGGGAGCCTTTTTGGGTGTGGGAGCTATAATACCAAGCCTGGTAGTATAGCTCCCTTGTACTTCAGTTTGTAGAGACAGACCCCGTAGGAAGGGTTTTGCTGAACCGCCAGAACGTCTCTACGATGTTTTTGCTTGCCTGAGGTAGGCAGTTCATATTTAATTTGGTAAGATAATCTTACTAAGCGTAATAGACAAATCCTTATCATGAATCCAGAGGATGTAAAAGACCAGTTTATAGAAGTACTCACAGAGATTCAGACAGATAGTGGCTATGGAGAAACACCAATCTCAGGAAAAACCTGTCCCATGACTGACCTGGAAGGGTTTGATAGTCTCCTGTGTATTGAGGCGATTAATATGCTATCTGACAAACTCAACGTGGAGATTCCCAGTAACCAGATTCACAAAATAGGTCTTTCACAGGACGGCAAGCAGTGGCTCACCATTGATGAGTCCGTTGAGGTAGTCTGTAAGATTGTCAACACAGGAGAGACTTAGGTATGAGTCATCAAGAACAGAAGAGGTCAATTATTGCAGCCCGCTTGCGTGAAGCTCGCAAGATGGCGGGACTTTCCCAAGCTCAAGTGGCTAAGATGCTTGGTCTTCATCGCCCTTCAATTACGGAAGCGGAAGCTGGAAATAGAAAGGTTTCTGCTGATGAGATCACGAAGCTGGCTGAAATTTATGACGTAAGTGTGTCATGGTTACTTGGAGAGGGTGCAGACAAGCTTGATATCCATGACGACAAGATTCAGCTTGCCGCTAGAGAACTCCGAAAGCTTAAGCCAGATGACCTTGATCGACTTTTAACAATACTTGCCTCGATGCGTAGAGGGGGAGAAGTACTTTGAGAAATCAGACTTTGAGAAATCAGAGAAAGGTGTTGGCACAACAAGCCCAGCAGAAGGCAATCGATGTGCGGAGGAATGCAGGTTTTGACAACAAAAGCCCACTCTGTATTTACGGCTTGTGCGATAAGCTTAATGTGAGGGTCAAGTTTGTTGACATTAGCATGGAGGGTATCTATCTCCGAGAAGCAGAGCCGATAATCTTGCTTTCTGCATTACGCCCTCTCCCCAGACGCATCTTTACCTGCGCTCACGAACTCGGTCATCACGTCTTTGGACATGGTTCAACTATCGATGAACTGATAGAAGAATCAAAAAGCTCTACGGCTTTTCAACCAGAGGAGTTTTTAGCTAACTCATTTGCTGGATTCTTGCTTATGCCAGTTTTAGGCGTGCGGAAAGCATTTGTTTCGCGGGGATGGAATGCGGATTCAGCAACCCCAGAACAAGTTTTTACAATTGCCTGTAGTTTTGGTGTCGGGTACGAAACCCTAATTACTCACATAGCTTACTCTCTCAAAATGCTCTCTTCTTCAAGGGCTAGTACGCTTCTCAAAACAAAGCCCAAGGCTATCCGTGAGAAGGTGCTTGAGCGTCCATCTAGTGACCCATTGATTATCGCTGACGAACACTGGTCAATGCCCACAATTGATGCCGAAGTTGGAAGTCTCCTTTTGCTTCCAACTGGTGCGGAAGCAGCAAATGATACTATCACCTTTGAAGAAAATCACCCGAAAGGACGCCTATTCAAGGCTAACCGTCCCGGTGTTGTGCGGGTTTATTGCCGTGACACCGGATGGGCTGTCTTTGTTCGTGTCTCGCGCTATCAGTTTATTGGTCTAAGTCAATATCGACATCTTGAGGAGGTGGAAGATGAGTAACAGTTCACCTCTTTTGATTGATGAAAACAACCTTTCCCATGCTTGGGCAAAAGCATTTTTGCATATTATTGATAATCCAGGCAAGGAAATTTCCCCTCTTGTGGTGAGCATCACAGGTTTTAATGATGGTATTCCAAATGAGGATATCGATATTCGACAATCGCTTGATAAGTGTCTTGCTGATAATGACGAGCAAAAAATCCACACGGTTGCCAATACAATTTTCCCGGATTCCCTTTGGAGAAGGTCTAAGTACCAACGCCATGAATTGTTTGAACGGTATCTCAATTTTCTTCCCAGGGCTAAGGCAATAAAACATTGTAAAAAGAAAAATAGCCGTGGTCTTTACTTTGAAAGACTTATTGCCTTTGATTCTGATAATTCACCTAAAATCAACCAACTTGAGTTCATTATTTCTGAATATCAGAAACGCAAAGGGGTTAGGAGATCGATGTTTCAGGCATCAATTTTTGATCCTCGGAGAGATCATGTTAGTGACGCTCAACTTCCGTTTCCCTGTCTGCAACACGTTAGCTTTGTTCCACAGGAAAAAACGCTTACGATGAATGCTTTTTATGCTACCCAGCAGCTATTCAATAAAGCCTATGGTAACTACTTAGGGTTATGCAGGCTGGGGGATTTTATGGCTCACGAAATGGAACTAACGTTTAGCCGTATGAATTGCTTTGTTGGTGTAGCTAAACTGGATAACATTACCAAGACTTCAGATACTCTCGCTCCAGTCAAGGAGGCTTGTCGAGAAGCACTGTCTTCAAAGACAGACTAACCAGCAACGGACGCCAGCAACGGACGGAACATAGTATGGCAGCCAAACAACCAACGCGGGGAAAATTGAAAAGCGATCGCCAAAACAAACCTATTGATGAACAACTAAGTCTTGACTTAGGTAACTATGGTAAACCCAAAATAAATGACAGTATAGATATTGCTGCATACTCCCACATTCTGCCTGCAAAACCCACCGTTGTTTTTGATACATACTGGCGTTTTGCAGCAGAAAGGCAGAAAATCTTTTTCAAAAAGTTGCAGGGAGAACCAATGCCTTGGACTAACGATCCAATCCTTTCTACCTTCAAATTTACCAATGCCTACCGAGCATCAGATCGCACCAGCCAATACTTGATCCGTCATGTTATCTACCGAGCAGATCTTCCTGACACTCCGGAAGAAGTCTTTTTCAGAATTATTCTGTTTAAGATTTTCAATAAGATTGAAACATGGCAACTTTTAGAAAATAAGCTTGGCAATATTATCTACGCAGACTATTCTTTTAAACGCTATGACAAAATTCTTACCGAAGCCATAGAAAACAGTCAACGCATCTATTCAGCCGCTTATATAATGCCGTCAGGAGGCAAAATACTGGGGCATACAAGAAAGCACCGTAACCATCTCAAGTTGATTGAGCGGATGATGGTTGATGAACTACCAAAGAAACTCGCAGATGCAGCAAATATGCACAGAGGATTTGACCTCTTGCGTGAATATCCTACTATCGGTGACTTTCTGGCATACCAGTTTATAACAGATGTCAATTACAGCGAAATTACGAATTTCGATGAAATGAGTTTCGTCGTTCCTGGTCCAGGTGCGCTTGATGGTATTCGGAAATGTTTTGCCGATCTTGGTGGTCTAAATGAGCCAGAAATAATCAAGTTTATGGCGGAACTTCAACAATCAGAGTTCGAGCGATTAGGTCTTGATTTTCAGTCCCTATTTGGACGACCATTGCAGTTAATCGATTGCCAAAATCTATTTTGTGAAGTTGATAAGTATTCTCGGATTAGGCATCCAGAAATTTCCGGAATATCAGGTCGAACTCGTATAAAGCAAAAGTATTCGGCTCGTGGAGAACCAATTGATTACTGGTATCCACGTAAGTGGGGAATTAATCAAGCGATTAAAGAATACAGAGAATACAGAATAACCAAAGCGGCTACCCAAGCTAAATCAAAATCAAACTTCAAGGAGTGAATAATGGAGTTTCGCACTTATCAAGAGCAAGCATTGAAGAGCGATCGGATTCCTACCAATAGTGGAAATGAAATAATCGTACCCTTGTTGGGTTTAGTTGGTGAAGCAGGTTCACTGCTTACTGAATACAAGAAATACCTCCGTGATGGAGACGCTCACAAACTATTCAAAGAGGGTATTGCAGAAGAATTAGGAGATTTACTTTGGTATGTTGCCAACGTAGCCAGCAAATTTGAGCTTGATTTAGGAGAAATTGCAGAAAGCAATCTTCAAAAGTGTCATGACCGTTGGGGATGGAGAGATGCAGAACATACAGATATTAACGTTATAGGATATATATTCGACAGGGACTTTCCCAAACACGAATGTTTACCAAGACAGTTTGCAGTAGAGATTACTGAGGTGAGCCATGATAACTCAGTGAAAATGCAAGCATTTGTCAACGAAAAACAGATTGGAAACAACCTCACTGACAACTCCTACGCTAATGATGGTTACCGCTTTCACGATGTTTTCCACCTCGCCTATGCTGGGGTTTTAGGTTGGTCTCCGGTTACTCGTCAACTACTTGGATGTAAACGTAAAAGTAATCCTAAAGTTGATGAGGTTGAAGACGGTGGTCGCGCTAAGGCAATTGAAGAGGGTATATCAGCACTTGTTTTCAGTTATGCTAAGGCTCATAATTACTTGGAAGGAATTTCCGCACTTGATTACCAACTGCTCAAAACAATTAAAAATATAACTTCTCACCTAGAAGTTGATCGATGTTCGCTCGGTGATTGGGAAAAAGCCATTCTTATGGGCTACGATGTATGGCGTCAAGTAGAGAAAAATCGAGGGGGAGAAGTTATTGTCGATCTCGATATACGTTCCATAACTTATCAGCCACAGTGACAGCTTAACTCGTAAAAGAATGTTCAAATTTAAGGATTTCTCACTCACGATTTGAAGCAACAGCGATCGCGCCTTGGACACTCAGCCGGATATAGAGTACCCTAAACTAAACGCCGTGGGCGATTTGACTTGAACCCAACTCCATACCCTCTCATCCCCATGTCACAGGAATTCCGCCAAATTGTCCCCACCCCTCCGCCTGCTGTAGATAGTTTTGCCACCTACCAACTCGCTCAAGAGTTCCACCGAGAAACGCAGTATCGTCAAGAATTCGAGTCCTACTGCCAATGGTATCGCCAAACTGCCCAACGCCACCAACAGGAACTCCAAAAAATGCAAGGTGACATCAACCTGTTTAGGTGGTTCTGTCGCCGCTAATGATTCATAAAGTAATAATACTCAGTCAACCATCGATGCTCATAAGTCAATATATTCAATCGTTGGCGAATTCTGCTTTCTCCCCGTGAGCAAATAACAATTCATTTGCCCCTTCCCTTTGACTTGAATCGGACCGCGATCGTCAAAATGATAGCGATGCTTGAGGCGCTTATAGGTGTCTTCCGTTACCTGAATACTCCCTGGTAAGCCGTGGGATTCCATACGACTGGCAATATTTACCGTATCTCCCCACAAATCATAAATAAACTTTTTAATCCCAATAATCCCTGCAATCACCGGTCCAGTATGAATACCAATGCGAATACTAAAAGATTTCCCAGTTTCTTGACAAAATTGCTCAATCACCCGTTGCATATCCAACGCCATATCCGCGATCGCTTCCGTGTGGTTGAGCATCGGCATCGGTAGCCCCCCAACCACCATATAGGCATCACCAATCGTTTTAATCTTTTCTAAATGGTGTTCCTCAACCAGTTGATCAAACTCTGAAAAGATTACATTCAAAATCTCAACCAACTCAATCGGCGAGGTGTGAGACGCCAACTCGGTAAACCCGACAATATCGGCAAAGAGTACCGTCACCTCATTAAAGTGATCCGCGATCGTCCGTTCTTCTCGCTTCAGACGATGGGCAATGGGTGCTGGCAAAACATTCAGTAGTAAGTGTTCTGATTTCGCTGTTTCCCGATCCAATGTTGTTAACGCCGAAGCAAACTGTCTGGCAATAATTACTGCCGCAATTAATGCTACTAACACAGCCGCCACTAATAATACCGTCGCCGTCTCACTAGTGTCATTAATCGTTCGACGCGCTCGATCCGCCTCCGCATCTGCCAAGTCGATTAATTTATCGGCTAGTGCCTGTGCCTGTTGATCAAAATTGCGAATTTTGTCCTGAATTTCCTTGTCGAGTCGAACGATATCTTTAGCAACCGATTGATAAGCATCGAGATATCTTAATGCCTGTCTCCGTTCCGTTTCATTAAATTTAGCACTGGTGTTAATTTGCTCACGTAATTGTTGCGCTGTTTTAGTCAGTAACTCCATTCTTGCAGGTTCACGAGTGGATAAATATTCCTTTTCATAGGACTGCATTTGATTAACTAATCCGAGAAACTCTTGAGCCTCTGCTAGTTCCAAGCGATTCCGCAATAGAGTTAAATTTTGTTCCAGTTGTTCGAGTACACCAACATTATCAATTCCCAAATTACTCACCAAACCCACCGTTTCCTGGAAACTGCGAGAATATTGCTCAACAATTTCCACATACTCGACTAAATCCGGATTACTCTGCCGTTTAAATATCCCCCCCTGAACCTGAGCCAGAAGCTCTTGCAGTTGGCTACTAATATCGATAACTTTTTCAATTTCTTGGCGGTGTTTGTCGCGAAATTCATTCAGATTGGTACTGGAAAAATTAATGCTGGGCCACCGTAAAAAGAAATCAATTTCCACGCGACGAGCATTACGTAACGCGGCATCCATTTCAAACCCGCGTCGTTGAACTTCAATACTGGTCAGAAGCACCGCTTTGGTCTCATTACGCATTTGCCGCAGAGAGACAAAGCCTGTCATTGACACAATACCAATCAACAACAGTAGCGCAATAAATGCCAACGCAAACTTGGTTGTGATGCTAAGTTTGCGCCCACCTCCAGTCAGGCGCTTCCATATCTTCATAATCCTTTCTTATTTAGTCCTTCGTCATTTGTCCTTAGTCCGAAGTCGCCTTTCAATAACCAATAACCAATGACCCAGCCATTAATTTGTAGAGACGTAGCATGCTACGTCTCTACTCAATAATCCCCCCCAGAACCATAGCGCCATGCATCCAGCCAACGGTGGTAATAGTATTGGGGGGTTGGGGGTAATTGATGTACGGGTTTACTCATGAATTGTCCTAATGGATATAAGCCACTGTAGACACCCAGATTTATGTAATGCACCATCCAATCTAACAGGGTGGTTAACCCAACTTGGGGAATCACAGGCGTCACCAGTCCGGGTTTAGTTAGGGAAATCAGTGTTAGAGTTTGGAATAATCCAGAAAACTGCACCACATCTTGCAGGAAAGGACGCAGTACGTCATCCCCCAACTGTGCCATTGTTTGAAAAACGCCACTCAGCAACTCATTGATTTGATTGGGGGGTATATTTTGCTCAACGCCCACACTCATTGCCCGTTGAAACATCCAGGTAACGGCAATATTCGGCTGATAGGGTTGCAGTAGACTCAAGGCGTCTTGGGTCAAAATGTCGCCGCTAAGGGCTTCCTGGATGCCTTCTGTTAAACGTTTGAGGTGACGTACCATCGAACCAAACCCGCCAAAACTGACGGGGGATTGAGCGCCACTGCTATCACCCACGGGCAGAATTCGATTCCAGGGCATTCTGATAGGGCTTTCTTTGTAGGATGGGAAAAAGCCAAATAACACTCGTTTAAAATCAAGTTGGGAGAGTTCTACCCCCTGATAGTCGGGCAATAGCCGGAAGTATTCCTCCATAAAAAAACCCAAACTGGGGCGTTGGGGATGGGCGTCGAGATAGCTGAATAAATAGGTGGTTCTGCCATCTCTGGCGGGAAACGCTTCCCAAAAGTATTGACACTGATTCTGAATGGGTGTAAAAGAGACAATTAAATCTCCTGTATCATTCTGGGTAAAGCCTTGAGCGCAACTACCCACAACCAGACAAACCCCTTCCGGTTTTTCCCCCTGTCGCACTTGTTTAACAATGGGAGAAAAGTTGCCCATCGCATCAATCAGTAACCGAGTGTTTAACCCACCCGCCGCCTCGACGCGCACTCCATCAGGATGAATCACCGCCCCCTCGAATGCCGTTTTTTCCAAAAGCTGACCCCCAGCCTCGATAAACTTGGACTTGAGGGTATCTAGAAGGAAAACCGGGTCAACGCCAATATTCAAGACATCCCGCACCCAGACATCCTCTCCCCCCAAAAAACTAACCCGACCTGGGTTATACTCAGATGCGATCGCGTCCTCTAATTCTTCAGGCGATAATAGGTCAAGTTCCAGGAATACCTCAAGTTCTGGGCGGGAAATATTCCACTCTTGATCCCTCCCTCGCAGAATTCCCCGTTCCAATAGGGCGACGCGCCAGCCTCGCCTTTGCAAAGCAGCACCCAGGAAAATGCCTAAGGTACCACCACAGATAACGATATCCCAATCGACGGTTCCTAAAGGTTCTTTTGATTCCTTAACCACCTGAGGAATCGACGTGGTATCGTCTCGCAACGCTTGCCAGAATTGGTCAGCCTTCCGCAAGCCTGCCAAGACGTCTCCCGGTAGTTGGGAAAGAATGTGTTCAGTTTGACTCATGACTCTCTCGTTTGGCACAGATGCTCCCTCTACATCCTAATCTGCGAGGGGCAGGAGGCAAGGAACAAGGCAATGATATAACGGTTCAGTAAAACATGACCGAGGCAAAATGACACTGACTTAAACGGGGTTCGTAGTAGGGTCTTTAGTGACAGTAGCGCTAAAGCACTGACTACAATCTCTGAAGTTAGTTGACATTCGATTTAAACGGGGTTCGTAGTAGGCACTTTAGTGCCAGCAGCGCTTTAGCGCTGACTACAAACTCTCAAGTTGAACCCTCAATTTCGTCTGTTCGCTGTTCCCTTGTTTTAAATCTGAAAAATGAACAAACTATTTTTATTAGCTATTATCGTTATCGGCTCTATGGGATTCGCGACTCCGGCTGTAGCCGAAACTAAAACCGCCGAATCAGGAAACGTTCGAGCTGATTTTTCCTATCAAAGCCAAGACTTTTGTTTAGAGTTCGCCATCATGAGAACGGGCTAAGAACCCGCCGAGTTGAGCTGTAACCCTGAAAAGTTCCCTGTTAGTTGCCCGGAATCGTTCCGGGCTTTTTAGTGGGGGCATGGGTTGTGCGATCGCGCTCGAATCGTCCTCTCCATCAGGTTTTGAGCCAAGTCCAAAAAATTTTTTGCTCAAACCCTTGACGAACCTGTAGTATATTTGTAGTATATACTTAAGAGCGAAGGTGAAAGAGCCAAACAGCTTAACTCCAAGCGCTCATACCGAACCTTGAAAACTGAATATGTAACACATTTTTTTATCAATGTGGGGGCGTAGCTCAATGGCTAGAGCAAAGACCTGTCGAGTCTGAGGTTGCGAGTTCAAATCTCGTCGCTCCCGCTATCTGGCTCCATCGTCTAGTCAACTACCTACGCTAACCCCTTGGGGGTATAGCGTAGGCTTGCAAGAAATTGTAAGCCGTGTTGACCAGCTTTAGTTCCTATTAGGAACTCCGTTATTTGAGTCATGACACCCTAGAATGCGTGCCAGTTTTAGGCTCTGTCGCTATCCGTTCACTATCGTTGGTAGAGCCACGCGCTGTTAACGCGGGGGTTGTAGGTTCGAGTCCTACTGGGGCAGCCATTTATTGCCCTGTAGTGTAACTGGCAGCATATCTGACTTTGACTCAGACGGTCTAGATTCAAACCCTGTGATGTAATTGGAAACATGAAGTATGTATAATACACAAGAGATGAAACAAGCAAAAACCAAGCATGGCATCTTTCTAGGGTGAGTTACACCCAATGTTAAGCCAGTGGACTGGTTAAGTGCCGTCACTGCCAGGATGAAGCAGGAAGTAAGCACCAAAGAAATCTATTTTTAGGTAACTTTGGGTAAGTCTTATGTAACGGATGAAGCAAGAGTGGCTTTCAATTTCATAACCTGGATATCAGCAAATGCTACTATTGCCCCCGCCACCTGCTCCAAAGTACACACCGACTCGCGACTCAGGCAAAGCTTGAATGTTCACCTTCCCAAATCTGAAGTTGTCGTTCAGCCGCAACGATACAATTGAGAAATTTGGGTGGATGTAAGAAGTTGTCATAAGCAACTGCCATCTGTCTAGCTGCTTCATCATAGGGAATTCGCCCTATTCCTGTGCCTAACCCAGGACAGGCAATCTGATCAATTTTTCGGGTGGCATTTTGATTGTGTCGTCGAACGGCTAAAAGCATTGCCCACATTGCTATGTAGGGGATATCCGTACCAGCAATAGACATGGGTACTCGCATGGTGGGTGTATGAGCCAGAAAAGGGTGTTTGGGATGACCCGTTTCCAAGATGAATGATGTGCCAACAGGCTGTTCACCCAGGAATTCTTCCAGGATGTACTGCTGTACTTTTGTCATCAGGGAACGACCAAAAAACTGTAAAATTTCTGCATCCATGCCCCCATCCATCATGCCAAATGAATTGGCAGGGCTGACTAAACAGTCAAATTCGGGCAACCATTGGAAATAGTCGTTGACGATTTCCACATTGGGTAAATAGCTGAAATACTGTTGAAACGCTGCAAACAGTTGTGAGCTGGGAGCTACAAGTATTAGCTTCAAGTTGTAAACTGACCTCCGCTTAGAACGCTATTTTAGAGGCAAACTAAGGGGAGTGTCAACGTACTAGAGTGGTTATTGGCAGTTATGAAAATAGCTAGTCATGCAGATGTGGTGTAAATGGCAACACAAGGGTGTGGTAAATCCTCGATGTGGGTTCGATTCCCGCCATCTGCTTTTGAATACAGGTGTTTAGTAAAGCCTTTTTACCTGGGCAAATCTTGCCACCTGTTTATCCGTAATTTTTATAGAAGAGGAGGTGTAGAAATGACTACGATGACGGTAACTGATACTTTGGCAGAATTAACACTGTTGGAAAAACGGATTGATTCGGCACGAGCGAATTTAGATAATAATACGTTAATTGCTGTTGTGGAAGTCGGCAAAGTGCCAACAGGCTATAAATCAAGAGAAGACCATGCCTCTAAAGCACGCGCGGCTTTACAACGAGTTGATGCTTTAATTGACAGACGACGCACTATTAAACGAGCTGTTGTTTTGTCGAATGCCTCCACTATGGTTTCCGTCGCGGGTGAAGAAATGACGGTGGCTGAAGCTATCGAGATGAAGAATTTTATCTTGTACTATGAGGCAGTTTTTCACACGATGGTGTCGGCGTATACTCGCACTCAGAATGAGTACAAAGCCGCTCAAACGCGAGTGAAAGATCGACTGGATAAGTTAGCCAAGGAGGTGTTGGGTAAAAATGCTGCGTCTGAAAAATATCAATCTCTGGCGGATAGCTTCTTAGAACGAGAAGGCGTCGAATTGCTCGACCCCACTAATCTGGCAGAAGCAATTGAGAGACGACAAGAGTTTGTTGAAGAGTTTAAATCAACGGTTGACCGGGTACTGTCAATTAGCAATGCCCGCACCATGATTGAGATTCCCGACTAAACTAGAATTGCTGGTCACTCGAAAACCTTTAAATTTATGGATTTAGATGGATAGCTCAATAGCGTAGAGCACATGCTATTAGAAGCATGAGGTGTCGATTCGCAACCGACTCCATCTACCACTACCTTTAAAGCTTAACGCTCAACGCTTAACGCTTAAAGTTCAATCGTTAAAGGTTAGACAATTAACTCTCAAACCATAAAGGTTAACGATCGATAAAATCCAGGGTGTTGGTTGTAGGTTCCATAAAACCTTGAGGTTCCCACCTGGCTGAGTGGTCAGCACTCACTTAAGCCCTCAACTAAAGTTGGGGCTAAAAGCTTAAACCCGTTGAAACGGGTTCAAAGGCTTCCCCTGTAAGCTCGATTCTTACTTTGGCTTTGACGCGGAAATTTATGCTCCTGTTGGTTAATTAACTAGGGGAAAGACCCCTCCCCGAACCTCTCCCCGAACCTCTCCCCGAACCTCTCCCTAGCCCTCCCCTACGAGGGGAGGGAAGTGGAATATATAGCAGTAGACACATCGATTAGGACTTTCCGAACTGTTGTAGAGACGTTGCATGCAACGTCTCTACCATAAGATGCGTCCTAACTGCTATGGCGATTGCTATATTTCTTATTTGGAGGGGCTTTCAGGCTCCCCCATGGAACAAAAAGCGAAGCATCCTTTGGTCTCCCCCTTTTTAAGGGGGATGGAAGGAGGATCTAAAATTGCTTGTGTCTATTCCCATTCTCGCCACTGGTTCGCCCAGTTTTGGAAAATGCCCAAAATTTGCTCCCGTCGCTGTTCAAAGTTAGCGGCAATGCTAATAAAAATGATGCCAACGATTAAGCCAATTACCCATTTGGAAAAGGGATACTGAAAACTCAAAACAACTAACTGGTAAAAAACCGTTAGCACAAATGTGGCAGTTCCAACCATTAAGAATGCCCGGATTCGCAGTCCTAATCCGGCAAATATGGCAATCAGGCTAATTATTCCTGGAATGAGTCCAGTCTCTTGATGGAAAAAGAACGCAGCTAAACAAATTATGCTACTACCCAGTAAGCGGAGATAATGACGAGTTTGTCGTGTTCGGGAACGTCTTAATTCTGGATCAATTTGGGCGATGTAGAGGCAAGAGCCGCCAATTATGGCAGCATACCATAAGGGTTCAGTGATCTGTTGATTAACTAAAAGCCGCCAGATTGCCCAATCAACAAAAAATAGACTCAAATATGTCCAGCGTAAATTAGACTGGCGGTTGGCAACCCAGGCATAAAATCCGGCAACCGCCAGTAAATTGATTGAAGATAGGGTTTGATAATTGAGGCAAACGGTTAGCAAAGGAGAGATGATGGCGTAATGTTGCCAAGGTTTATCATTCCATCCCCACCGTCGCCAGGGTAGTTGAAAAAGCGCGATCGCGAATAAACAAGCCATTACCCCTCTCCAGGAGTCAAATATACTCAACTGTGTCCATGTCAAACGTGCATAAACACCAGTGGCGGCGACTTCGGTTAATCCGGCGTATATCCAGAGGTTAGATGATGGGGGTGATGAGGGAGATAACTGGCGTTTTTGTCTTGTACGCCCCTGTAATAAGGCATAGATAGCCAGTACCCAACTGATGACAAGTCCGATGGTTCTCAGATTTGGTGTGGTAAATACAGACATTCCCACCGTTAACACCATCAAACAACTGGCAATTGCCCAGTGAATATGTGCGGTGATTTTAATTTCAGTGATACTGAGGTTGAGAAGGGTGGAACGATCGCGCGATTGCCAAAACCAAGCCAACACTCGATAAATAACCGCGATCGCAGCCGCGACACCCGCTAGAATGGTAAAGCCATCCGCCGGATTGCCGCCATCGGCTTGCAGCATCTGGTAGATCACCAGTTCATACCAAGCAATAGAAATACCCGCTAGGGAAAGATAGGTGAGCCCTTTCCAGGGAAAACGGCGACGCCCTACGCCTATCCCGGTTAACGCTGCACCAAGAGTGAGTAACCCGGTATACGGGGTGAAATACGTCCAGCGCAAACAAATGCCAATTAGGGCATAAATTAAGGGTAAAATCTCCAGTGCATCCCTAGACGTGCCAGATGCGCCATGGGGCGTCTCTACAGGTTCCTCGGTGTCTCCATCTAAACGGGCAAACCACCAATCGGTGAGGAATAGTATCACAAGTGCCAGGATAATATTGGCGGTGGCTAAGGTTAGGGTTGAACCATTTCGTAACAGAATCGTATTCGCGATCGCTAATTCGATTGTCCAGCTAATGCCATAGACACCAAATGTTGTAAATGATCGCCAACAGCGAAACCAAATCGCACCACCAATTAATATAGATGCGGCGAGGTAATGCCAACTGGATGGAATTAGTTCGACGTAACTCTGGGTACTATGCAGCGTCAGCAAGCCTAATTCTGTAGAAGACAGGGCAATTGCCCATCCATCCGAGGCTTGGGCGTATAACTGGGCTAAATCACCAGACTGGGGAATTAAGCTAGCCCGTAGCAGCCATAATCCCAAACTTGCGATCGCACCAACCAAATACCAATCGGCGACGGATAAGGGAGGTAATCCGGGAATTCCTTGCCACAGCCATGCACTAAAAAAGCTGAGGGCAAAACCAATTGTAATCGCGGCGGCTACCGTTTGGCGTAAATAGCGACTATTCAGGAACATTAACACTGTGGCAACCCCTAAGCCAATCAGTCGAATCTCCGGTTGGAATAGGGTTAGCCACTGGGCAAGAAATAAAGCGATCGCACTCCACGAAGTAGCCTGAATGCGCCGCGATCGCTGACTAAGACTGGCAACTCCAGTTAAGGTTAATGGGGTGAGTAACCATAAAAGTCCCCAAGGGTTAACCCTGAGCGAAGTCGAAGGGTGCATGGGAAAGGGAATTACATAAGTAATACTTTCCCCAGCCAGTAATACATAACTAATTCCAGCGAGGACAAAACCAATGTGCCAACAACTGCGATACCAACTCTGTTGGGGGATAGGAGATGGAGGATTTGCTGCTACCGTTTGCCCTTCCTGCCTTATACTCAGACTCCATTCTGCCACCATTAGCGCTAACAATAAACTTGCCCAGAGGGGTTCGCTGAGAGTTGGAAACCATCCATCGATAAACGAACAGAGGGTTAATAATCCGGCGATATGGGTGAGATAAACTAAAGGAATTCGCAGCGGAGGGCGGCGATGAGTAACAATAGCTAGGGTAACAGTGGAGAGTAATAGATTAAGAGATCGCGCCGTCGGATTCAGGCTACTGATTACCGTTAACATCACACCCAATCCTAATGTGAGTCCTTCCCCAAACCGGGCTAATTTAGGGTTCGACTTCCGATAAAGCCAATCGGTCAAACCTACCCACAGAATAATGTAGGGAAATAGGACGACACCCCACCAAGCTTCCACGTTTGAACCCATCTGTTGAGAGAGGAAACTGATTACCTCCTCTTGTACCGCCAACGGGATTAATCGCCATAGTAAAAACAGCGTTTGCAAGCCAATGATAAAGATAGCAGCTAAATCCAGACGCCGCCGAGAATACTGTAAGCGCTGGGCGAAAAACCCAATCGCCAACCCACTAACCGCCGTGGCTTGCCAAGGAATGTCTTCTCCTACCGAAACCAACCAACCCATCAACAGTAACCCGCCACCAATTCCATCCCAGACTTTTGTGCTAAAGGAGGAAACAGACTCTCGTGAGACGGCTGGAGGCTTTCCCTGTCGCGCCAACAACCAACCACAAATTCCCATTGCCAAACCGAGTTGGGTAATTGGCACATTCATCACGAAAATTGCCCGTCCTAATAACACCGTGAGGGCATAAATAACCACTAAACTACCTGTGGGTGCATTATTCGGCAAAGATGGGGATGCGCGAGGGGTTGCAGCGGCGGAGGGGAGAAAAATCGCGGTTCCGATTACGCCTAAATAAACAGCGACTAATGGAACCTGTGACCAATTCCAACCCCAGTGTAGATAACTCAACCATAAAACTAGAGAAGCACGGGAGGTAAGCCGAAATGAGTTGGTTTGGATAGACGGATTGATAACCGTAATTCCCGTTAAACTTAACGCCGCCACCCCAACAACAATCCATTCCCAGGGATGACGCCATAACCCAAAACCATCTATTGCCCAAAAATTCACCGGGACTAAAAGCAGGGCAATCAGTTGTAAGGTTTGAGAGGTTAACTTTAAATTAGAACGTTTTCCCGCCCACAGGCTAATGCCCCAAAAGACAACGGTATATGCCCATAACACACCATACTGTCCCGCTGGTGGAAAATTCTGCCATTGAGTTGCCGCCAAGACACCGGAAGAGACAACAACCAGAAAGACACCCAGAAACAGCAGCCAGCGTACACTCAGTTCTTCTTGCCATGACTGCCATATCCGGGATAAAGGCGACACTGTAGGAACGGGTTCCTCGACCTTGGGTTCCACCTTCCGGGATGGGGGGCGAGAGGGCAGGGGCGCAATCTCTGGTTCAGGGAGGCGACAAGATAGATAGATTCGACCGAGTTGCTTCACTTGGGCATCACTGATTAAACCCAAGCGCAACCAGGTATCTAGACCTTCGAGTAACTTGGGATTGGAGGCTGAAACAGTGAGTTCAATTCTCACAGGGCGTGGCGAGGACATAGTTTTCGGGGGTTCGTTCGTAGTAGGCACGCTTCGTGCCAGAAGAAGCGCTGAAGCGCTTACTACAAACAGATTAATTAATCCTAGTTCATTTATCGGTGGGGAGGGCGGGTTTTGTTGTTCATTTATCGGTGACCATCTAATTGAGTCCCTAAACCCGCCCCTACAGATTCCCTAAACCCGCTCTGACAATTGACGTATAAGGTATAAATTATTACTTATGAACAGGATAGCGATCGCGCAAGATACACTCAAGATTCTTAATGCTGGCTATTACGACTCTCCGACGGGTCAACGGGTTGATATTACTCAAGATTTAAACGCTTGTTTGGCGCAGACAAAATACTATGACCCAGATAGCCTCTCGACTCTCGAACAAAATGTTCTCTCCAGCACTCCCAAATTCTCTACAACTGAATTTGAAGTCAGGAATGAAACGACGTTAATCGGATCAGAACGTATGGCACAATCCCGACAGTTTCACAAGATTGGCGTCCTCAACTTTGCTTCAGCTAAAAATCCTGGCGGTGGCTTTATCAAGGGCGCACAAGCCCAGGAAGAAAGTCTAGCTAGAAGTTCTGCCCTCTATAAAAGCTTGTTAAAATGTCCAGACTATTATGACTATCATCGTTCCCATAAATCACTCCTCTACTCAGATCGGATCATTTATTCCCCAGGTTGTCCAATTTTCCGTAAAGATGATGGCACTTTACTAGAGCAACCCTATCGTGTCGATTTTATCACCAGTCCTGCTCCCAATGCGGGTGCAATTTGGCGCAATCAACCGAAAAATGGGGCAAGAATACGCGATGTTTTGTATAGTCGCGGTGCTAAAGTATTGAGTTTAGCCATTGAGCAGGGATGTGATGCACTCGTTTTAGGCGCTTGGGGGTGTGGCGTTTTTCAGAATGAACCCTCAATAGTTGCCCAAATGTTTGCTGATTTTTTATTATCCAATGGTCAATTTTGGGGACAATTCAAAAATGTGTTATTTTCTGTCCTTGATTCAACCCAACAAAAAAGGATAATCACCGAATTCCACAATCGCTTTTCAGCCGAATGACAAATGACCAATGACGAAATATAAGCCCCCATAGCTCAAGGGATAGAGCAGCAGCCTTCTAAGCTGAGAGTTCCAGGTTCAAATCCTGGTGGGGGCGTTTAAATACTGTTCAAAAAGGAGGTTATTTTCTTTGACTCAACAGACTGTGCGATCGCGCCTTGCGTGTCCTGACGTCTAAGAGCCTACATACTTAGTACGAGAGGAAGAGTAACGCTGTTCTATTAACAGTGGGCGTTTGAGAACGAGGAGTGCGAAGAACCCGATAGGTTGGCTTAGAGGTAGCCATCCTTTAAAGAGTGTGTAATAACTCATCGGCGGAGTCCCTCTAGTAACTGAGAAGGCGCATCACAACGCTCTAGTAACTTGCACGCGAGGGCGATCGCACAATTACAGGACATGGATTATAATAGTACAAAAATACCAACTAAAAATATGCCTGTCTACTTCTACAGCACCCGTGAAAAACCCTACGGTTGCTTTTCCAACTTCTCTCGCCATGGTTTTGAGTTAGATGGTTGTTGGTGGGCAACGAGTGAACATTACTTCCAGGCACAGAAATTTGTCGAGACGGATCGTCCTTGGTTCGACAAAATCCGCGAGGTGAAGACGCCCAAAGACGCTGCCAAGATGGGCAGAAGTCGGGAACACCCTATCCGAAGTGATTGGGAACAGGTCAAGGATGAAATTATGAAGCGGGGAGTTTTGCAGAAGTTTGAAACTCATGCTGATATCCGCGAAATACTTTTGGCGACAGGGGATGAGTTAATTGTCGAAAATTCCCCCAGTGATTACTACTGGGGATGCGGTAAAGATGGCAGTGGTCAAAATAAATTGGGAAAGATTTTAATGGCAGTGCGAGAGATATTGCGTCAATGATAAGTTGAGTAAAAATTTGGGTTTAATGCCGAAGAATATCAATTCATTTAACCTGGGTCTGTAGTTCTAATGGGAGAACGCCTGTTTTGCACACAGGAGGTTGCGGGTTCGACCCCCGCCAGATCCATGATGGTGTCTGAAGCCAAAGTGGTCGCGGCGCTTGTTTGTGGAACAAGTCAATAGCGGGTTCAAGTCCCGTCAGACACCCTTAACTGGAAGATGCCGCTGAATGGACGGCAAGCGGTCTTGAAAACCGTGGTACGACAGCGATGTCGTAGGGGTTCGATTCCTCCATCTTCCTCTATCCACCGGAAGCCGAAAAGTGAGGCGCTGTGCTGATAACGCAGAGGTAGAAGGGGCAGTACCTTCCCGGTGGATTCATCCCTCTGCCAGTGGATTCTGGCACTGATACTACGAATATCGGATGCGGTGGTTCGATTCCATCCAGAGGGGTTTAATCAGGGAATGTAGCTCAATTGGCAGAGCAGGTGACTCTTAATCACTGGGTTGCAGGTTCGATTCCTGTCATTCCCATTTGTCCAAGTGTGGCGTAGTTTAACTAGCTAATTGTATAACGGAGTGACCGATATTTCCTGTTTGGCAAACGTGAGCCAGGGGACGCCAGGGATACACTCATCGAGAGCCACGGACGCGATCGCAATTTTCCACCTTTTCTCAGAAAGACAATTCGTAGAACTACCTCTGTAAATGGTAAACTTAATTACTATAGAGATAGGTATAAATTACTGCCGCAGTGTACTCACGCATTTCTCCTTAGATTAAGATGGCTAATCTTCCGCATCCAATCCAGTATCAGGGAAGTAAAAGGAATCTTGCCTCAGACATTCTCAGGTTTCTGCCTAATAAAATAGGAAGGTTAGTAGAGCCATTTTCAGGAACTGCCGCGATTAGTATCGCTGCTGCTGCACGGCAGGTTAGTCAAAAGTTTTGGATTAATGATTTGAATCTGCCTTTAATTAAGTTACTAGAGTTAATTATTGAACAGCCCGACAAAATAGCATATTTATATACAAAAATATGGAATGAACAACATGGAAACTCGGTAGAACACTATTATAAGATTAGAGATGAATTTAATAAAACAAATGACCCTTTCTTGTTCCTCTATCTGCTCTCCCGATGTGTAAAGGGTTCTGTCCGATACAATAGCGATGGTTTATTTAATCAAAGCCCAGATAAGCGTAGGAAAGGTACCCGCCCTGAAAAAATGCGACAGAATATTGAAGGAGTTTCTCATTTGCTAAAAAATAAATGTTTATTTACGGCTCTCGATTATAAAGATGTTTTAGCCAAGGTTGACAATACTGATTTTGTCTACATGGACCCTCCCTACCAAGGAGTATGTGGGAATAGAGACTCTAGATACTGCTCTGGGACTAGTTTTGATGAATTTGTTTCAGCTATAGAAGTATTAAACAGAAAAGCAATAAAATTTGCAATTAGTTACGATGGTAAACGGGGCAATAAAATATTTGGTAAGAAACTACCGGAATATCTGGGTCTTAAGAAAATTCAAATCGAGGTAGGACGTTCATCACAGGCAACACTTTTAGGTAAACAGGAAATAACAGTAGAGTCATTATATTTGTCACCAACTTTACTCAGGGATTGCTCACCAGAAATAGAAAATTATATTCTTGGATTTCCTAAGCAATTGACGCTTCTATAGCAACATGGATAATTCTCAACAGTTACCTGACGATTTTATAAAAATTTGTCAGTCAGTAACAGCCAAAAGACCTAGATCGGTTATTGATCACATTATGCAGTTGTTCCAATAACAGTGGGCGTTTAAGAACAAGGAGTGCAAACAACCCGATAGGTTTGCTTAGAAATAGCCATCCTTTCAAGAGTGTGAACTCATCGACTCATCGGCAGAGTCTTAAAATGAATATTCATTGGGATTAAGCCTTTACAATTAGCCCATAAAAAATCAGCATTTTAGGTGCGTTAGCGAAGCGTAACGCACCCGATGAAATTAATTCTAAGCCAACTTACTCAACTCTCCATTACTCTCCTCTGTGATTATCGAACCAATCCCATCTAACGTCGCTGGAATCGTGCGCGGGTCCATAAACATGATCTTGCTGCTGTTACTACTACCAATTTTTATCCCCATATCCAAATAGTTTTGTGCCAATAAAAACTGTAGTGCTTGGGCTGATGAGGGAGCAGTGTTTAACTTTTTGCTAAGAATATCCATCGCGGCGGCTGTCCCTTGCGCCTTGAGAACTTGCTGCTTTTGTTGCGCTTCCGCCTCTAATATAGCGGCTCGTTGACGGGCTTCTGCATCAATAATTTGTGCCTCAGCTTCCCCTCTGGCACTATTAACTACTGCTTCTCGTTCTCCTTCCGATGTCAGAATTGCTGCCTGTTTTTTCCGTTCCGCTGACATCTGTAATTCCATCGCCCCTTGCACGGTTTTAGATGGCACAATATCCCGCAATTCTACCCGTGTTACCTTGACTCCCCACGGTGCTGTGGCAATATCTAATTCCCGCAATAGCATTTCATTCACTTCAGTGCGGGCGGTAAAGGTTTGGTTCAGTTCAAGTTTACCCATTTCTGAGCGAATTTGAGTTAAAACTAAATTCACCATCGCGGCTTGCAGATCCTGAACTTTGTAATAAGATTTTTCCAGATTAATTACCCGCCAATAAACGACAGCATCTACACTAATTGACACATTATCACGAGTAATACAATTTTGTGGTGGTATTTCTAAAACTTGTTCGCGAATCGTTTCCTGACAAGCAATTTGATCCAGGAATGGGATAACAAAATTTAGACCTGGTTCTAGTTTTTTACCATCATATCGACCCAGGGTTTCAACTAACGCCTCTTCCCCTTGTTTAATAATCTTGACACTCCCCGCTAAAGTTGTACCTGTTAGCGCGATAAATGCCATAAAAAACCACTGATACATTTTAATTCTCCTCTTGAGTACAATGAAATTCAATTGAACGTGAACGCCTCAGGCATCAATCAGTCTTGTAGAGTCCTGGGCATTGCGCGAGTACAATAAACCATGAACTATGAACTTTGAATCAATTAAGACCGAAACAAATGTTCTGGCAGAACAATTAATGTGTTATCCTCTTGTCCGACAACATAAACGGTTAGATTGGCAGGAATACTCATTTGCCGTTCTTGACAACGCGCTGCCCAAGAACTGCCTTCATAGAGAACTCGTCCCGTTTCTCCTGGTGAAATTTCCGTTAATGTTTTGGCTTCCGTTGCTTCTGGAACTTTAAATTTTTTCCGCTTGAGCAACATCGGACGTATCCAGATAACCGAGGCGGTAGACAGTAGCATCCAGTAAGCCACCTGCCAGCGAAATGCGACAAATCTTGTCATTCTAAACAAGCTAAACGCTATGATTAGGGAAATAATTCCCATTGATAGAGGCACAAGTCGGAATTTTTGGCTGAAGGCTTTCGGCAGAAACAACTCCAGTAGGCAAAGTACAACACCGCTACCTAACCAGAATAGGGATGGATGAGGGATAAAGGCTGACTTCGTAGTCGCTTGTGCCAGAATTGTTTGGGCATCAATGCGATTCACTTCTGTCTGCATTAACAGCAATGTGAACATCTGACTATTTTCAAATAGAAGGACGAATGACATAAGACGAATGACCAACTCATGGCATGACAATCAAGGTATTATCCTCTCGTCGCACCACATACACCGTTTGGTTAGGTGCGATCGCAAGTTCGGGATCGGCACAACAGGCTTGCCAAGAGGAACCCTCATACATCACTCGTCCTGTTTCTCCTGGTAATATCTCGGTTAACACCTGGGCTTGAGTCGCCTCTGGGATAGTATATTTAGGACGTCGAATCAACATAGGGCGCAACCAGATCGCAAACGCAAAGGATAATCCCATCCAATACATCACCTGTAAGCTAAACCCGTCATACATCAGGAATTGCCACTCAAACCCCAGTGCGATCGCGCCCTGCCATACAATAAATGAGACAAGTAGCGCACCTACACCCATCATCAGGGCAATAAACCGGAATCGCTTCGCCCAAGATTTGGGGATAAAGAATTCAACTAGGCAAAGTAGAACACCTACAATCAGCCAAAATATAGGGGGAGTAATCCGAAAGGTTGATTGAGTCGTCGCCTGTGCCAAAACTTGGGATAACACATGAATGTCCTCGTGAACTCGGTTAATAGCAAGGGTTTTCTCTTGCTAATTGCTATTAAATCCGGTGGTGATTTGAGTTCGTGATGGAGTTATTTGAGTTCTTATCGAGTTCTCATCGACTTTCCAGTAAGTCAGTCATTAGTCAATCGTCATTATTTAACCGTTAAGGAGGTAAAGACTCGTAGGGTGCGTTAGCGTAGCGTAACGCACCTTTACCCCCATAAGTAGTGTTGCTGCGTAAGTCCTGATTAAGCTGTCACGCATTTAAGTTGGGAATGGGTAGCGAGCAAGATGAATGGGTAGCGAGCAAGATGAATGGGTAGCGAGCAAGATGAATGGGTAGCGAGCAAGATGAATGGGTAGCGAGCAAGATGAATGGGTAGCGAGCAAGATGAATGGGTAGCGAGCA